>JABFST010000112.1 GCA_013140465.1 Methylococcaceae bacterium | reverse complement strand
ACGTCCCAGAAAGCGGACGTTGCAAGGTTTGCCCAACCCCATCCTTACCCTGTTGCGACAAGCCCGGGACATCGGGCTAAGCCGTGTTTAATCAATGGGATAGGGGCTTAAGTTGGCGCGTATGTGGTGTGGGTGCCTGGCAACAACAACGACAGTTGTTTGCCGACAAAGAAATAACAGAAGATGATCTACCTATTGCGGTATTCCCTTTACGCGAATTTTTTGGCCTTAACAAAAGTGCATGGACGGTTATGGCAAGCAACCCGAATTGCTTGCGTGTTTTGGCGGCTATGTTAGGGGCCGTTGATAATCTTGAGGCGATACGTTGGTCGCTGGAATACCGCTGGATTGCTGCTTTTTTACAAGGGTCAGATACATTACGCCAAGAACAAATGAAGGCTAATCCCCGTATTTTTGTGCCTCGCTGGGGAGTGGAGAATACTGTTTATAATATGGCGGTATATCTCGACACCAATCCCGACTGGCGGTTTAAGCGGGTAGTGGCAATTCCGCAGATTGCCCCACAGTTTATCGTTACCCAACTGCCTAGCCCTATTGAACAAGTTATTCAACGCGCAGCTATCGATATCCATCCCGACAAAACGCTTATAGCCGAGTTGGAACATTTAGCGCGCCAAGGCTATGCCAATAGCATGGCGTACGCAAAAATGGGCTTAGTCTTAATGGGTATTGAAATATCTGAGGTGCCCACACAAGCACTCATAGATGCTTGTTATCGTTGTATGCAAGGTTTGCGTGATGCGGTTTTTCGTGCGGTTAGTAGTCAAGCAAACTATTGGTTTGGCTTGGCCACAACAACTGATGAAGCTGCTGACAGCTTAGCTGTATCAAGTTTAAGCGATGGAAAACAGGCCATCATTTTTAACAGAGTGGTCAATGCCGCTATTAGCGCATTGGATGCCACTATTTTGATGGGTAACGGTGGCCAAAACCAACTCGCAGTCGTCTGTCGTGCTAATCAATGGGCCGCACGCTTTTCTAAACAATCCGATGACTTTGTTTATAACTTTGCAGTCATGCTGGACACCCAAGGCCCTGCAGATAGTGGCTGGGTATCCGCTTTACCACTATTATCACGCATTTTAGACAATCCTAATTTGCGCTATGTGCCTACTTTAGAGCCAGTGCCGTATCCCGCATTTTGGGGGATTATTCCTGAGGAGCAGCTTATACCCCCTGATTTTTATCAAGCCCTAGAGCGGTTAGCCTGGGTTGCCAACGAACTCCATCCAGATTTTGGTTTAGGTTTTGCCGAGTTATTCCTTAAACATATTTCGGCTATGGGCGAAATAGGCCAACAAAAAAATCAATTGTTGTTTTTACTGGGCTTTGATTTTCCGAATAGGGAGATAGGGCTGCAATTACAGCAAGAACTACACTTGTTTATGAAAACGTTGAAATCGAGATACCAAGGTATTGGCTTATCTGAAGAAAACCACTGGGATCTTATAAGGAACAACTCCAAAACCAACGATGCCATTATGCAGTTAGAATTGGGATTGGCTGAGTGCAGAATAAGCATAAGCGAAAAAACTGCTAGTTATTTTGATGCTTTAGTTGAACGTTTGGCTGAGAAAAGTCAATTTGATGCTTG
This sequence comes from Methylococcaceae bacterium, assembly GCA_013140465.1. Lineage (GTDB taxonomy): Bacteria > Pseudomonadota > Gammaproteobacteria > Methylococcales > Methylomonadaceae > Methylobacter_C. The sequence continues at coordinate 9,617 of JABFST010000112.1, read as the reverse complement.
TTTGCTGTTGGTGCGGTCAGCCCAATATGCGCCCTTGGATATTGCGCAAATATGGTTGAAGCAAGCATTAAGTAAATTAGCCCACTATCCTGATGATTATGCCCAAGCCGAATTTCTCGCCCGCTTTCGCCAACTTCCAGATGATTTAATCGATGTGGCTCTGGAGCAGCAACACAAGGTGCTGGTGCGACAACTAAAATCCCGCAGCCCCTTGCTGGCTACCCATGCCTTAGGACGGGTAGGCCAATATCTATGCCAATCAGCATTTCCGTGGAATGCCCCAGATGTGCTAGGTACTGACCCAGCGTGGGTTGTGGTGGCGTCATATGCGGCTATGGCTGACATAGTTACGGTTAAATCTGCGCAGCAAGATCTAAGTGGCTTATGGCAAAACCTAGCCGAAAACCCCGATTTATCGGTAATTGAAGACATCCTTTCGCGTTCGGGAGTGAATGGGCTAGAGTGTACTGTAGCGGCAATTAAAGCCATTAACACTCTCAAATCACGATCTGATTTGCATGTGGCCCGGCTGTTGACGTTGTTAACTCGTCCTAGCAGTGCCGTAATGCCATTGTTAAACAATTGGTTGACGCAAGAGGATGGTGGTGTTTATACCCAACATTTGAAAGCGGTTGCAGCATTATTATTGGCTGAGCGCAACAAAGTGTTGACGCCCGAATTGCTGGAGCCGCTGTTTTGGCTACGTGAATATGGGGATGACATGGCTGCTACGCGTGCCGAAATTATACTTGCCAGTCCTTATAGAAAAGCTGAACGGGAACAGCGGCGATTTAGCTTAACTAAAAATGGTGTTGACATCGCCAAACGGTTAGCTGAACTGAGTCTTGTTTACCAAAATGATGCCAATAAACGGCATTTATACAGATGTGCCGGACTGGCTCTTAATGATTGGAGGTTTGATGATGCCGAGGCATTACAACACTGGTGTGATAAGGCGGTTGCCGATAGCCACGAAGAGGCTACTTTATTACAAATTACTGACTGGGTTGATCTATGGACGGCAGATTGCCAACAAGTGTTATGTGCATGGTTATTGTCTGGCAGTGGGTTGTCAGCTAATCGGCGGCATAAGGCTTTAGTTAAGTGGGTGGCCCGTTTGTACTATATCAAAAACGCGGAATTGGACGCTAACGCCTTAGCTTCTTTAAGCCTAATACCTGAAAACGACCCTATACGGCAATTGCATTGTTTTGTCCAAGCCGACAACAAACACGGTGAATATGAATCTATTTTGACAGTGCTTGGTCGCTTGGCAGCTGTTTTTTATAGTGATGTGCACAGCTATGTTCAGGAAGCTGAACAAGAGTTTAAGGCGACGCAAATGCCTTTGTTTCCAGAGGGCAAACAAAGTGCGCCTGATACAGAGATACTCAAAATGTTAGGTAATATCAGTTATTCTTGGCTAGGTGAGTTTCCCGAAGATTGTCTGCCTTTGGTTTTTGCAAAACTTTATGAACCACAGTTTACCTATGCGTTAATGAGTTGGTTACACACTGTCATTGTCCATGCCCCCTTTTCTAGCAACGACAATACAGCTGAATCTCTAGTGCAAGAGCGTAAACTTGAAGCTTTATTAAGTTTTGCCGTGTGTTTTAGTGAGCGTAATCCTAGCACTTACATCAATTACATTGATCGCCTTGATGTTCAGCCTCACCAATTCCAAGTTGCTTTGGCTCGCTTAATGTATTTAAGAACGTCCCTTCGTAGCCAAATGGCGATCGTAACCTTAATTAGTCGGTTAAAGCGGGTCGATTTGCAACTGGTATTTGAAGTTAACGGTGAAAACTACACGGTGCTGGATGCCTTATTATATGGTTTACACGGCGATGTTGCTGTGCAACAGCGGGTAGCTGAAGTGTTGCCGAAAATTAAATCGTTAGAAGGCGGTCAAGTGTTGGACAAGCTACGCCAACTGATGATTGGCGAGCAAGCCAATAGTACGCGCGGCAGTGTTGTTTTAGCGGCCGCCCAGTTACTGCAAGGTTTAGCCCAAAGTAACGCCTTATCCACTGCTGAACGTCGTGAAACCGATCTATTGCTACGCACCGCAGCGAGTCACGCGCAAAATTGTAGGCCACTTTATCGGCAAATTGGTACAGGGAATGACAGCGATCCAGTAGGTGTGCTTTATATGGGCGATCTTGCCGAAGAGTTGGCTACTTTGGCTATGCGGAATAGGTTTTGATTTAACTGGGTAGTCAATCGTCAAATCTTTTTGGTGCGTAATTGCAAAAAAATGTGCAGATGGTTGATTTGTTGGCAGAATGAATCGAGAAATAAAGTTATGGCCCAATGGATTCTTGCATTTTAGCCGTTCATCCCGCCTTTAGTCGCGCGATTGGTGTTAATATTGTCGCCGGAACGCGTCTGTTACGCGTAATGCAGTCAATGCAGGTAAATAGGCCCAACAACTGGGCAGCATGACTGAAGACTTATTGCAAAAGAGTGGATTTTGGGGCTGATGAATACTATTGAAGAAATCATAGACGATTTAAAACAAGGCAAAATGGTCATCATTATGGATGATGAAGACCGCGAAAATGAAGGTGATCTGTTGATGGCGGCGGTGTTTACGCGCCCTGAAGACATTAATTTTATGGCGCGTTACGGGCGTGGCCTGATTTGTTTGACGCTGACCAGCGAGCGTTGCCAGCAATTGCGCTTGCCGTTGATGACCAATGCCAACAAAACCGCGCATTCGACTAATTTTACCGTGTCGATAGAAGCGGCAACGGGCGTGACCACGGGCATTTCTGCCGCCGATAGGGCGCGGACGGTGCAATGCGCGGTCGCGGCGAATGCCAAAGCCGATGATTTGGTGCAGCCTGGGCATATTTTTCCGTTAATGGCAAAATCCGGTGGCGTGTTAAGCCGTGCCGGGCATACCGAGGCGGGCTGCGATTTGGCGCGTTTGGCTGGGGTGGATCCGTCGGCGGTAATCGTGGAAATCTTGAATGAAGATGGTTCGATGGCAAGACGGCCCGACCTGGAAGTGTTTGCCCAACAACACAAGCTGAAAATGGGTACGATAGCCGATTTGATCCATTACCGTATCCAACACGAAAACACCTTGGAACGTATTAGCGAATGTGCGTTTCCGACCGAGTTTGGTGATTTTAGGATGTACGCCTATCAGGACAAAAACGACAATAACCTGCATTTAGCCTTGGTGATGGGCAAAGTGTCCGGCGATGAGCCGGTGCTGGTGCGCGTTCATGCCCGCAATTTGCTGGATGATATGTTGTCGTCCAAACGCAATACTTACAGTATGTCGATACGCACCGCCATGCAAAAAATCGCCGAAGAAGGGCGTGGGGTGTTGGTGATTGTGCGCCAAAGCGAGGACAATAAATCGCTGATCGAACTGATCCACCGTTACCAATTGCAAGACCACGGCATCGTCGATGCCGCCAAAGCCGTAGACACTAATGACGATTGGCGCATGACCGGGGCCGGGGCGCGCATCTTGGCTGATTTGGGCGTGCATAAATTAAAGGTGTTGGGTACGCATAAAAAATATATAGGCTTGTCGGGCTTTGATTTGGAAGTGTGTGAGCATGTGGGGTAAAAATTATCGGATGATTGATGGAGCGTAAAACCGCTTTGGCATATCATATTCGGGTAAAGTTGCCCTTCACTTGCAATGTGTAACAAGTTTAGCCATAAGATTGATCGCAATGATGACAAAAGAACTCCCTATACAACTTAATAAAGACCCTTTGCTTGAGGCTTTGTTTGAAGTGAGGTTTACAAGTGCATTCCCTGCGTCAACAGTGCTTCCGGGTTTGTTATTCAGCAAGCTTGAGGGCGATAAGCGCATTGAGCAACTTGCGGTTGCGCAAATCCCATTGGCAATAAGGGATGCCGACCCACATTTGCGGTTTGCTCCTATAAGTAGGTTAATTTGGAAGCAGTTTCACATTAATGTGGGTGATAATAATATTTCTATTGCTAGTCAAGCACCTAAGTATCCAGGATGGCTAGCATTTAAAGACGCCATAAATGAAATATTAAATATATTGATAGAGATACACATTGTTGAGTCTGTACAACGATATTCTATTAAGTATATAAATCTTATTCCATCGGAGAGCTTGGAAGAGCAGGTTTCATTCATTAATTTTAATGTCACGCTTGCTAACCATCGGCTTACAAATGAAGCATTTCAACTGCGTCTTGAGGTTAATGAAGGTCAGTTAGTAAATGTTATTAGTATTATGTCATCAGCAGAGATAGTGTTGCCAGATGATTCGGTTAGAAAGGGCGTAATTGTTGATATTGATACCATAGCTATCCTCAATGATGTATCGCTAGAGACACTTGTCGGTCGTTTTGATGATACGAGAAAGGTAAATAAAATTAAGTTTTTTGATTGTTTAACTCAAAAGACTATTGAGTCACTGGAGCCAATTTATGAGTAATTTTATTTTAAACCAACAGCCAAGCACGATAGGGTCTGTCATTATCATGTCAGGCATGTTGGTGGGTCAGGCTTTATTTAGTGATATTGATAAGGTTTATGTTAATGACACTTTTAAAAATGAAGCTGATACCAGTGGCACTTTTAGTGAATATAGTCAAATAACTAATAATCACCTTCAATATAAACCGACAAAAGATGTTTTTGAAAAATCGATTATGGGTTTTTACACGAGTCTGCTAGCAAGTCAAGAACCCTTAGGGACAGAGTTTGAAGAGGTCTTATTTGATAATCTATGGGATCTATACGAAGATTGACATGATATTAAGCGAAGACTCCATAGCCAATCATATCCCATACTACCTAACTGAAGATGCAAAACAAGGCTTGCTCAAAGAGCTGAGCGATTTTCCTGAAAAAATAAATTATTACACGACTCGTTACCCTAATGATATTTTGCAAGGTGACGGTATGGCAGGGCTGCAAATTATTAATTTTGACAGCGGGGAAAGAAAGTTTACAAAAGGGATTTTATTATCAAATTCTTGCGATATGGATACTGGTAACTATCGGGATTTACCTATTAAGATGACTTTTGCCCCACTTATAAAAATTGATAAATACACTGATCTGCTAATAAAGAAAGGGATAGACAAAGATAAGATAGATGGCAAGATTCGCTCAATTAAGGAACAAAAAGTCACTCATATATTCTTTTTACCCCAAAAATGATAAGCTAGATGCGGACTATATGGCATTGCTTAGCGACTTGCAAACAGTACCTTTAAATTATGTATCTAAAAACCCTCGTTGCGAAAAGTTGTTCACTTTAAGTCAAGTGGGATTTTATATGTTTATATTTAAGTTATCTGTACATTTTTGTCGGTTTCATGAAAATGTAGCAAGATAATTTAATTCTAAGATCGTACCCATTTTTTGCAATAAAATTTATAACACGATACCACAGAGAAAACCATGTCAAAAATAAAAACTTATGAAGGCAATTTACTCGTCCACGGCGGTAAATTTTGCTTAGTTGCGTCACGTTTCAACAGCTTTATTGTTGAACAACTCGAAGCGGGTGCGATAGATGCGCTGGTGCGTCATGGTGCTGACCGTGCCGACATCCATTTGGTGAAAGCCCCGGGCGCGTTTGAGTTGCCGATGGTGGTGCAGCGCGTTGCGGCAAGCAAAAAATATGATGCAATTATTGCCTTGGGTGCAGTGATTAGGGGCGGTACGCCACATTTTGAATATGTCGCGGGCGAGTGTGTGAAAGGTTTGGCAAATGTGTCTTTGCAATATGATATTCCGGTCAGTTTTGGGGTGTTGACGGTGGATAGCATTGAACAGGCCATAGAGCGTGCAGGGACTAAAGCGGGCAACAAAGGCGCGGAAGCGGCCTTGTCGGCGATAGAAATGGTCAGTTTATTTGCTAGTTTGGAAGCCTGATGAGTTTAGCGCGTACCAATGCCCGTAAAGCTGCTGTGCAGGCATTGTATCAATGGCAGATGACAGGGCAGAGTTTAGTTGAGATTGAACGGCAGTTTTTGGAAGAACAACGCCTGAAAGATGCCCAAAAAAGTTATTTTACCGAGCTGTTTCATGGCGTACCCAAGCATTTGTCGGCAATAGACGAAGCCTTGACCGAGTTTGTTGATCGTCCGGTAGATACCATAGATCCTGTAGAAAGGGCGATTTTACGGATAGGCACTTATGAATTGTTGCACCGATTGGATATGCCGTATCGGGTGGTGTTAAACGAAGGCATCAATCTCGCCAAGGATTTTGGCGCCGATGGCAGCCATAAATATGTTAATGGCATATTGGATAAGATTGCCCTAAAAGTCCGGGTGCTGGAAGAGCGGGGCAAGCGGACAGAGAGTAAATGACAGTTCCCTCTTTAGGTGAATTTTCGCTGATCCGACGGTTTTTTAGCCAACAAACGCTAAAAAACCCGTCCACCCGCTTAGGTATTGGTGATGATTGTGCTTTGTTGGCTATACCTGACGGCTATGAACTGGCCATCACCACCGATACGATGGTGGAAAACATCCATTTTTTTGCTGGGGCTGATCCCAAGCAATTAGGCCATAAGTTATTGGCTGTCAATTTAAGCGATTTAGCAAGTATGGGCGCAAAGCCCTTGTCTGTTACCTTAGCCTTAACCTTGCCTAAAGCGGATGAAGCCTGGCTTGCCGCTTTTGCCGAAGGATTTTTAAGTCTGGCTGCACATTATGGGGTGGATTTGATCGGCGGCGATACCACCTCAGGCCCGTTGACGCTGACGGTACAGGCGCTGGGCTTAGTGCCGCGCGGTAAAGCTTTGCGGCGGTCGGGTGCGCAAGTCGGCGACTTTATTTATGTCACAGGCCGTTTGGGCGATGCGGGTTTAGGTTTGAAGATCAATCAAGGCTATGCGTGCCAGCATCCTGAGGCCGCTTTAAACCGTTTTAACCAACCCTTGCCGCGTGTCACTGAAGGGTTGGCCCTGTTAGGCGTAGCGAGTGCCTGTATCGATATTTCTGATGGCTTGCTGGGTGATTTGGGTCATATTTTGGAACAAAGCCATGTAGGTGCTGGTCTAAACTGGAATAAACTGCCTATCTCTGATGCTGTACAGACCTATATAAATGATACCAATGACGCGCTGATGCCGTTGACGGCGGGTGATGATTATGAGTTGTGCTTTACGGTTAGCCCTGCACAAGTGCATTTGCTGGCTATTGAATGTACGCGCATAGGCATTATTGAAGCCACGCCAGGTTTGCGGCTGCATAAATCGGGTGTTATTCAACCTTTAACCAGTAAGGCTTATGAGCATTTTTGTTAATTCCGTATACGGCAACAATAAATTGACAGTTCGGCAAATTTTGTCTGATCCGGTGCTGTTTTTGGCGTTTGGCTTTGGTTCAGGGTTGGCAAAAAAAGCCCCCGGCACCTTTGGCACGCTGGCTGCCGTGCCGCTGTATTTGCTGATTGTGCAGCTGGGCTTGGGGTTTTATAGCCTGTTCACGGTGATGATAACGGTTATTGGCATTTGGATTTGCGGGCGTGCCGCAGATAAATTAGGCGAGCATGATTTTGGCGGTATAGTCTGGGATGAGATTGCCGGCTTGTTGATTACTTTATGGCTAGTGCCTTTTTCTTGGATGAACTTGTTCGCGGGTTTTGTGCTGTTCCGGTTTTTCGATATTCTTAAACCCTGGCCCATTAAGTGGCTAGACCAACAGGTGCAAGGCGGCTTGGGCATTATGATCGATGATGTGTTGGCGGCGGTGTTTGCGGGCGGTTTGTTGTGGCTGCTGGTGGACGGCGGATTTCTTGCTTAAGAGACGGTAAAAGTATTAGGAAAAACATCTTCCCAAAGCTAACTTTATTTTTGAAGCGATTGATTTTATTGTTTGTTGGAGAGGCTTTAGCCTCTTAGTTGAAGCTAAAGCCTCTCCCACATGAATACTTTCACAGTCGATATATACCATTTGGGTTTTTACAGCCCTAGATTTTTACCTTAAATTTAACCGATGATGCTTAACACCTTAACCCATAAATCTGGTTTCACGCTTGTTGAGCTGATGATGACGATTGCCGTTGCCAGTATCGTGCTGGGCATAGGCATCCCTAGTTTTGTCTCCCTGATTGACAACAACCGTTTGACGGCTTATGCCAATGATATGGTAGGTGCGCTTAATTTGGCGCGCAGTGAGTCGATTAGGCGCAGTATGCAAGTGACGGTCAGAAGAAAAGGTGTTTCTAACAGCAATTGGGATGCGGGTTGGGAAGTGTTTACCGATGTAGATGTGGATGGTGTACTGGATGCGGGTACTGACGTGTTGCTTAGGGAATATCCGGCCTTAAGCAATGGGGTGACTTTAAGGTCAGGCGATAATTTTGCCTGTTGGTTGGCCTATAATTCGGTGGGCTTAAGCCGTGGATCGGGTTCTGATTGTAATGGCGGCTTGGCTAATGATTCATTTCGTTTGTGTGACAGTAGTGCTCAGGCTTCGACATCCTTAAAGATTATTGTCAGTGCTACGGGGCGGGTGCGCATATGTCATGGCAATGGCACTGACTGTTCCGGTAGCTGCCCAACTTCCACACCGTAAGCTTAACAGGATTGCCTGATGAAAACTGAGCGCGGATTTACCCTGATTGAAGTGTTGGTCGCCATGGTTGTGCTGTCGATAGGGTTGTTAGGGCTGGCGGGGTTACAGGCAACAAGCCTTAAAAGTAACCAAAGTGCTTATCACCGTAGCCAAGCCACCCAGTTGGCTTATGAAATGGCTGACAGGATGCGGGCCAACCGGGTTTATGCAAAAGTGCTGCTGAATAATGTTTATACCACCACTGATCCCGCAGAGGCCCAGGTGCAGCCCACTTGTTTTTCGGCATCAACTTGCCCAGAAACATTACAGCTTGACGAAGATGGCAATTCCTATTGCCCAGTGACTGAAGTTGTGGGCTGTACCGCCGCACAAATGGCACAAAACGATTTGCGCGAATGGTCGGATGCCATCAACTCTACATTACCTAGTGGCATGGGCACTATCAGCAATAATGGCTCGATTTTTACCATAACCCTGAGCTGGACAGAAGATCGGTATGCCCAAGAAGGCGGTACGGGCACACTCAAAAATACAACCGACACTACATCGTTAAAGATGAGTTTTCAATTATGAAGCTGCGTATCAGGTACACTACCCAAAATGGTTTGACGATGGTGGAGTTTTTGATCGCCATGATGTTGGGCGTGTTTTTAACTGGCGGGCTAATACAACTTTTTGCGGATAGCCGCAAAACCTACCAAGTGCAGGAAGGCTTGTCGCGGGTGCAAGAAAATGGCCGTTTTGCCTTGGATTTTATCGCCAGGGACATCCGTATGTCGGGGTATAGGGGGTGTTCAAGCCAACCTGATAAAGATGTTTCTTTTAATATCAACTTAAATATTGCTGCGCCTAGCAATTATCTCTATGTATTTAAAGTTTTTATAGAAGGTTTTGAAGCGATTTCAACAACCGCCTGGACACCCACTATAGGCGCAGATGATATGAATGAAGATGCGATGAATACGCTGAATAACCCTGTTGTCGGGTCGGACGTGCTGTCTATCCGTAGGGCTAGCGATCAGTGTTTTTCTGTCGTTTCAGTGGATAATAGCGTCAAAAGCGTGGTGCTG
>JABFST010000236.1 GCA_013140465.1 Methylococcaceae bacterium | reverse complement strand
GTCAAATATGCAGACGGTTATATCACCACTACCAAGCTGACCGCCAATGGTCGTTTATACGATATTAGCGAGGCCAATCCGTCGCTGATTTATGACGGCATCTACGGCAAAGTGGTCAGCAAACAAAAAAAATGGGGCATAGAACAAGTTTGGGATACCGAAGGCCCGTTTAATTTGGCGCGTAAAGAAACAGGCTACACCGAAGGTTTTGATGCAGGGAGCCTGACGATTAAAAGCCCCAACGTGCTGTTGGCGGGCAAATTGGATGGCAGCACGGTTTATGGGCGTTACCAACGCACGTTGGACGAACGTCCGCTAGGCGGCAAAGTCACGATTGATATGCTGTCTGCCTCTGAGGTAGACCAAGCGGTGTTGTTTACTAAACAACTAGACCAAGCGGCAGTCGATATAGACCTCTATCAACCGTTGCCAGTAACCGATGCCAACACCACCGCCCCGTTGACGATACAAACCCAAACCCTGCCGACCAGCGGCATCAACGCCCTGACCGTCTTAACCCACGGCACAGTAGACGTGGCGGCGGGCAGTACGATTAAATTGGCGGATGGCGGCAAACTGACCTTGCAAGGCGGGGCTATTACGATTGCGGGCAACATTAAAGGCACAGGGGCAAGTGTGGATTTGACCACCGACCTCAATGCCAAAACCCAAGGCAAACTGTCCGGCGATATTACTTTAAGCAAAGATGCCCATGTGGATTTGCAAGGGGCTTGGGTTAATGATGTGTTAACCCCGTTTGCGTTGCTCGAAAACAACCCGATTAGCATAGACGGCGGTCAATTTACCGCGCGCGCCAATGGCAACATCACCGTACAAGCGGGCAGCAGCATTGATGTCAGTGGTGGCGCACGGCTTAGAACTGATAGCAGCGTCGATAGCGGCAAAGCGGGCGGCATTCATTTACACGCTATTGCCGATACCACGGGTTCAAACCTGACTTTATTGGGTTTGCTAAAAGCCTTCGCGTTGCGCCAAGGTGGTTTGTTGGAATTGGAAGCCAATGCCGTGGCAATACGTCGCCGACGTGAAAACGAATTGGACGGCTTGCAACCCGTACAATTGGATGACGATTTTTTTAGCCAAGGCGGTTTTGCCGATTTCATCATCACATCGAATATTAACGGCTTGACCGTAGAAGACGGCGCCAAGATTAAGCTGCAACAAGTCAACCGCATACTCGACGGTACAGCGGCTATGCAAGCGAGTGGCGACAGCATCGCGGCGTTTTCTAAGCTCGGTACATTGCCCGCAATCAACCGTTTGCCCAGTTCCTTAACCCTGCAAGCCGTACACACGATCAATCCCAACGCCGCCAGCCAATTGCAGGTGGGCCAAAATGCCCAGATTACCGCCGACGCGCTCAGCAGCATTAAGCTAATATCCGATTCCTCCTTAACCTACGATGGCGATATAACAGCGCGGGGCGGCGACGTAACTTTAAGCATCATTCCGCCTAAAGGCTCTGCCACACTCGATCCTTTATACCAAGCAACCCAAGGCTTATGGTTAGGCGAACACGCCAGTATTGACGTGTCCGGCATTGCGATAACAACCACTGATGCGTTCGGTATGGACAACGGCGAGGTTTACGATGGCGGCAATATCAGCTTAACCGCCGCGCGGGGCTTTGTCGCTACAGCAGAAGGTTCGCGGCTGGATGCGTCGGGTACGGCAGCAACGCTAAACCGTGCGCAGCTTAACGCCAATGGTAATGGCGTGAGTTATAAGGCTGCCAAAGTCGGCTCACACGGCGGTGCTATTGCGGTCACGGCTGCCGAAGGCGTGTTTTTAGGCGGGCAACTGCAAGCGCAGGGCGGCAATGCTGCGGGTACGGCGGGTGGCAGTCTCAGCATCAAGCTCGATAACGTGATTAGGGCCGTGCCTGTAGAAGAAGGCATCGTCCTTAACTTTCCAACAGTGCCGGGCGTTATCAATCTATCGCAACAACAAGCCAGTTTCTATAGTGACAGCTTTCAGCAAGCGGGCGATGCCTTACCCGGCAGCTTAGAACGCACCGCGTATGTGTCGGCTCAACAGCTTAGCCAGGGTGGTTTTGCCGTGCTTAAGCTACAGTCTGACGATGAAATTCGCTTTTTGGGTGATGTCAACCTTAAGCTACAGCAAGCTATACAGCTCGATGCCCCCAAACTGGGTTGGCAACGTTTGGAGCCCACAGATACAGGCAGCGTCGTGTTAAACGCCACTTATGCTTCGGTAGGTTCAACGTTGGCGCGTACCGCAGCGGGTACACCCAGCAATGGTGACGGCGTGTTGGCGATTAACGCCGATTTGGTGGAACTCTATGGCGGCATGTATACCGCAGGTTTTAAACAAGTGGATTTCAATGCTGCCCACGATATACGGCTGCGTGGTATCCGCAACTTGTTCACCCAGCGCGATTATGTCGGCGAGTTTGCAACCTATTCCCAATTAAACCTGAAAGCTGCGCAACTTTATCCCAGCACACTCAGCGATTTTACTTTAACCGTAAAAGGCGATACCGAAGGAACGGTGCGCATCAGCGGCAATGGCAAAAGCCAATCGGTGTTGTCGGCGTATGCCAAGCTCAAAATTACGGCCCCTAATATCGAACAAGACGGTGTGCTTAAAGCCCCGTTTGGTGAGATTACCCTCAATGCCAGCAACACCCTTAAATTTGGCGCCAACAGCCTGACCTCGGTGTCGGCAGAAGGCCAAACCATTCCGTTTGGCATTACCGAAGGCGGGTTGGAATGGTTGTATCCTATCGGCAACCAAAACTTAATTATCAGCGCACCGCAAAAAACCATTACCGTGCAAGCCGACAAAATACTCCGCGAAGACGGCGCAGTGATCGATTTGTCTGGCGGTGGCGATTTGCAAGCTTACGAATTTATCAGCGGCGTGGGCGGTTCAGCGGACGTACTTGCTAACAGTAACTCGTATGCGGTTATGCCCGGTTATACAGGGTACGCGCCGTTCGATCCGTTAGAATCACCTAGTGCGGGCTTAGGTTTGGGCGACAGCATTTACTTAGGGGCTGGCAGCGGCTTGGCGGCAGGGTATTACACCTTATTACCCGCCCATTACGCCTTGTTGCCGGGCGCGTATTTAATTACGCCCAGTAGTGACGGGCAGTTGTCCACAGCGGGCAGCCACACCCAAAATTTGGAAGGCTCTAGCGTAGTCGCGGGTTATAAAACCGTCGCGGGTACGGACATCAAGCAACAATCCTGGTCTAATTTTATTGTTGAACCCGGCAAAATCGCCTTAACCCGCTCACAATTGGATTTGACTAAAGCCAATAACTTTTTTGTCAAGCAAGCCAATAAAAATGGCACCGCCATCCCGCGTTTGCCAGAAGACGCAGGTTCGTTGATATTTAATGCCAAAACCCAATTAGATTTGCCGACTGTACGCGCCGAAGCCGCTAACGGCGGTTTGGCAGGTTATGTCGATGTGGTTGCGGACAATATCGCCGTCGTCACGACTAAAACAGGTACGGCGGGCTTAGTCGAATTGTTGGTCAGCGATTTGGACACCTTCGAGGTCGGCAGTTTGTTGTTGGGCGGTATTCGGCAAGTAGACAGCGGCACAGGCGCGATTAAGCTGGATGTGAAGGCTAAAACCGTCAGTGTGGCAGAAAACACCACCCTAGAAAGCCCCGAAATCATGCTGGCGGCAACCGACAGTGTGGAACTGAAAGCAGGTGCGCAAGTGGTCGCCAGCGGCAATGCGCCTGTTACCGATAGCACGCCGATGTTGGCGGTCAATGGCGATGGCGCATTGCTGCGGGTGTCTACAGGCGCACAAGCGGAGATAAGCCGTACTGGCACTACAGGCCAACAAGGCGAATTAATCATCAGTGATAACGCCAAAATAACCGCTGAAACAGGTTCGGTATTGCTGGATTCTACGCACAACTTAACCATGAAGGGCGTGTTGCAAGCAGGTGAGTCGCTTAATATCGGCGCGGACAGCATCAATATTGGCGAAATCGGCAGCATTAACAACAGCACAGGCTTGTCTTTAGACAACGCACAATTAAGCCAATTTGCAATGAATGAATTGGTGTTGACCAGCCGTGGCATGGTCAATGTGTTTGGCAATGTGTTACGCACCGATGCCAGCGGCAAGCCTGTTTTAGATGCAAATAACCAAAACCAGGCCATCGCTTTTAAAAACTTGGTCATTTCCGCACAAGGCATTGCGGGTTATGACAACTCGGGCAAAACCGCTACGCTGAGTGCCGAAAACCTCACCCTAAAAAATCAGGGCAGTGCAGGGCAGGGGCAAAACGGCGATGGTACCGGGCAGTTAGCCATAAAGGCAGGTAATCTGGCTCTCGCGGGTGGTGACTTTAGCTTGTCTGGCTTTAGCGGTATGCAGTTTAGTGTCGATAAAGCTTTTACGGGCGTAGGGACTAGCACGCTGACCGCATTGGGCAATTTATCCATAGATGCCGCGTACATGACAGGCGCAACGAGTTCGGCGACCACGCTAGATGCAACAGGTTATGAACTGTCTTTGACTAGCTCCAAAACCGTAACCGATGCTAGCCGCACAGGCATCGCCGCGCAATTAAACCTAAAAGCCGATACGCTGCTGGTGGATGCGCCCTTGTATTTCAACGCCGGGCGGGTGTCTGCGCTAGCTGTCACTGGCGATATTACCCTTAAAGACAAAGCTGTGATTGATGTATCAGGCGCGGTGGTGTCAGCGGGGCTTAGCGATCCAACCGCCTTGGCGGCGGGCAGTATTGCACTGACTTCTTTGCAACATGATGTCAATGCCTTAGCGGGCAGCCAACTGTTGCTCAACGGTGCAACCGCCCAAAGTGCGGGCGGTCACTTGGCGATAACGGCGGAGCAAGGGCTGGCGAATCTTAACGGCACAATATCCGCCAAAGGCGGCAGTGCGGCAGCGGGCGGAGACGTGGCGATAGACGTAAGCCGTTTGGGCGCAACTGGCTTTAGCGGCCTCAACGCCTTATTGGCAGGTGCTGGGTTTACTGATGCGTTTAAGCTCAGGCTGCGCAACGGTGATTTAACCGTCGCGGCTAGCGATAAAGTCACGGCACATACGGTAGATTTTACAGCAGATAGCGGCAACTTAGCCGTGTTTGGGGTGATAGACGCACAGGGCAAAAACGGCGGCACGATAAACCTTAATACCAATGGCCCGTTAACGTTGGCATCAACTGCAAAACTGTTGGCAAATGCAACTGCTAACTTGGGTGATGGCGGTAAGGTAAACCTTAATTCAGTCGCGGGCGGTGGTATTGCCATAGAAAACGGCGCACGCGTAGACGTATCGGCGCAAGGCGGTCAAGACGGCGACATCCATTTGCGCAGCAACCGTTTGGCGGATGGCATCAACATAGCCCCGATAGCTGCGGGTACGCTGGTCGGCGATGCTCAAGTGACACTAGAAGCCGTCGCCAACTATGAGCTAAACATACTCAACGCCAGCGCATTGACCACGCTTAAAACCGATACCGCCAATTTTATGGCGGCAGTCGCCGCGCGGCTAACTCCGCAGTTTGGCGTGGGTTATGAAATCACGCCGGGCGTTGAAGTCCGTGCTGCGGGCGATTTATTGGTCAATACCAACGTTGATTTAGTCGATTGGCGTTATGGTGCAGATAAAACTCCCGGCATTTTAACCTTAAGGGCCAGCCATGATGTGTTGCTACAAGGCAATATAACGGATGGCTTTAAAAACGGTGTGCTGACCGTATCCGAAGGCTTTACCCGCCAAATTAACGATATGCTACAAACAGGGCGGTCATGGAGTTACAACATCATTTCAGGTGCGGACTTAACTTCAAGCGACACTAAAGCGATTGCCACAACCGAAAACCCAACGGGCGACATTAGCTTAGGCAACGATGTCAAAGTGCGCACAGGCACAGGTGCAATCGCCATGACGGCGGGGCGCGATATAGTTTATGGCAATGACAAATCCGTTGTTTACACCGCCGGGCGGCCTGACGAAGTGGATCGTTTTGGCTTGCCGATAACCCGCGTCGCCTCTAACTTTTATGTGGAATATCCGCTGGACGGCGGCGACATCAGCATGGCGGCTGGACGCGACATAAGAGGCGCAGTCACCAACCAAATCGTTTCCGATTGGTTGTTGCGCACAGGCAATTGGACTAGCAGCACCAACCACACCAATGAACGCCCAACGGCATGGGGTATTGCCATAGGTACGCGCGTAGGCTCGAATGTCGTTGCGGATTATCGGCAAAACGTTGGTGCATTAGGCGGCGGCAACATCAACATTAGCGCAGGGCGCACGATTAGCGACTTGTCGGTCGTGATACCGACCACAGGCAAACAAGTAGGCCAGCGTGTTGATTCTAGTGACGACAGCAACCAAAATTATTTGACTAACGAAGTGCAGATTAACGGCGGCGGTGACTTAAACATCACCGCTGGCGGCGACCTGAAAGGCGGCATGTATTATGTCGATGGCGGTACGGCAGACATAAACGTAGGCGGTTCCTTATCAGCGGGCAGTGTTAAAACCTCGGGTGCTAAAGAAATTAACCCGATTTTGGCATTAGGCGATGCGCAGTTTACTATCACGGCGGGCAAAGATATTACCGTGCAAGGTATGATCGACCCGATGATTTTGCCGCAACCCGCCAACAAAAAACCCGATTTGGCGACCATCTTTTTTAGGTATGGCGCAGACAGCGCGGTTAAGCTGACCGCACTGACGGGCAATATCACCTTAGGCAATGATGTGTCAGGCGTGATAGATGCCATGAACAACCAGCGCAACAACCCGATTGCTTTCGTCGGCACGTCGCGTGATTCGCTGACAGTGGCGCCGTCTAGCTTGCAAGCTTACGCACTGAATGGCGACATCGTGTTTAATGACAGCGTAATCTTATACCCTAGTGCCAAAGGCCAATTGGAACTGTTTGCGGCAAATAACATCACCACGGGCAATAGCGGCAACGCGATTAACGTCACGATGTCCGACACCAACCCTAGCTTGTTGCCGTCGGTGTTAAACCCAGCAGCGACTTATAACGATGCCAGCTTGCGCTTGGTGTTGTCGGGCATCAGCAGCGAAGCCGACAAACTGTATGCGGCAACGCCTAACCATATTAATGATGTGACTTCGGCACTGATTAGTACCGCGACTGGCGACATTTTGGGCAAAGACCCGTTCCAATTTATTTTGGCTAAACCCACCGACGTATTGGCGGGCCGCGACATCCGCAATGTCAGCTTACAAATCCAGCACAATGTGGACGGCGCGGAATCCGTGGTGTCGGCAGGACGCGACTTTAAGTTTGACATCGTGCGCAGCCCAGCGACAGGCGCATTGGTCAATGTCGTGCAACGCCTAGAAGTGTCTGGCCCAGGCCGCTTGACCGTAACCGCAGGGCGACATGTGGATTTGGGTTCATCAGAAGGTATCACCACGACAGGCAACCAAGTCAATACCGCGCTGGCAGAAAACGGCGCGGCTATCGACGTAGTCGCGGGTTTGGCAGAAACCCAGTTTAGCGTGTCGGATTATATGCTCAGATACCTGAGTGACGGCGCGGCCTTAAACGAAGCGTATAACGTCGCGGTAACTGCTTATGTCAAACGCATGACAGGTGATGACAGTTTGACCGAAGAAGCGGCGTTGGCAGCCTTTAAGTTACTGCCCAGTTCGGTGCAGTCACATTTTAATGCCGTGTATTTGCCGACTGTGATTAAGTCATTCAATGCCTTGATGACCGTAGAAGGCAAGAAATTCTCGACGCTTAAAAATAGTTTTGACAACGCCACCGACGATGCCAGCCGCTTTAAATACAAACAAGCGATGGATAGGACGCAATTGGAAATATTGGCGGCGATAGAAGCCCTGTTTCCGGGCAGCACCGTCTTGGCGGGCAGTGATGGCTATAGCCGCGATCCAATCAACGGCATAAGCTTTACCAATGGCAACGATGCCACCAGCGTGTTGGAGCGGGCGTTTAGTGCCGAGAGAAAGCCATTGCAAACAGGCGATATTTCTATGTTCTTTAGCAAAATACACAGCACCGACGGCGGCGACATTAACCTCATGGCACCTAACGGCGGTGTCAACGCAGGTTTGGCAGTCAACTCCAATGGGGCAAAAGACGCATCACAACTAGGCGTGGTGGCAATCGGCAAAGGCTCAATCGCATCTGTTGTGCGCGATGATTTTCAGGTTAACACCACGCGCGTGATGACCTTAGGCGGTGGCGACATCATGATCGGCTCTACCGAAGGCAATATCGATGCGGGGCGCGGTGCAAAAACAGCCTTGGCAGCGCCTTCCCCTATCATTCGCTTTGACAGCAAAGGCAACCTGATTGTCGAACTGCCACCTGCCGTATCCGGCAGTGGTATCCGCGCCAACGTAGCCGTAGACGGCTCGCAAGGCGACGCGCTGTTATTCGCCTTGGCGGGTATTATTGACGCGTCCGAAGCGGGCTTGGGCGGTAAGGATGTCACCGTAGGCGCAACCGCCATTGTCGGTTCTGACAATATCGATGTCGGCGGCGTGTCAGTAGGTGTGCCTGTGGCCTCGGTCGGCAGTGTTGCGGCGGGCTTGGGCAGCGTCAGCAACGTCGCCGCCAGTGTCACCCAAAGCCTCAGCGATGTGACCAACGTCAGCAAAACCACTAGCGAGCAAATGGCAAGTGCCGCGACGATGGGCATCATCAGTGTGGATATTTTAGGGTTTGGCGAAGAGGAAAAAGAAAATTGATAGGGTAGGGCGGAGTGCAACGGTTTTAGACGTTTTACGGAAAACCGTGCAATGTCTGAAGCCATTGCACTCCGGGCTGGAGTAAAACGGCTTTAGACGTTTTGCGGATAACCGTGCAATGTCTAAAGCCCTTTTACTCCGGGCTGGAGTAAAACGGCTTCAGACGTTTTACGGATAACTGTGCAATGTCTAAAGCCATTGCACTCCGGGTTGGAGTAAAACGGCTTTAGACGTTTTACGGATAACCGTGCAATGTCTAAAGCCATTGCACTCCAAGCTGGAGTAAAACGGCTTTAGACGTTTTGCGGATAACTGTGCAATGTCTAAAGCCATTGCACTCCGGCTGGCGTAAAACGGCTTTAGACGTTTTGCGGATAACTGTGCAATGTCTGAAGCCATTGCACTCCGGCTGGCGTAAAACGGCTTTAGACGTTTTGCGGATAACCGTGCAATGTCTGAAGCCATTGCACTCCGGCTGGAGTAAAACGGCTTTAGACGTTTTACGAATGGCAAGCTTAGCCTAAACGCGCCATCACATCTTGCACCAGCTCTTGTTTTTCGCGTGCCAAGCGATACAGCACACTGCGGTCTGTTAAGGCTTGCAAAGCCAGCAACAAAGGTTCAAAAATCGCCTGGCTAGGTGCATCTAAAGCCAACAAAGCCGCCAGCACAGTGTCTTTCGCCCCGTTTGCCGCCTCTTCGATTAAGGTTTCGGTGATAGCAGTGCGCAGATTGTCTGCCCCTACGCTATTGGCGATTATGCCCGCCGCCGCAGGGGCTAAGGCCGCTTGCCAATGCTCGCCCAGCACATAACGTGCATAATCGTAGTCAGGGTTTACTTGCAAGGCGTGGATGAGGGTACGGATGCCGTCTTCATGGCGATTCATGTCCATTAAATAAAGTCTAGCCAGATTGCCTAGGACACCACCATTCTCAGGGTTTAAGGCCAATGCCTTAAGATAGGCGGCTTCGGCTTCTGGATAACGTCGTAGCACGCTAAGCGCATTGCCCAAGCCATTCCAAGCATGAACAAATTCAGGGTCTAGCTCCAAAGCCTTGCGGTAGGCGGCTTCGGCTTCTGGATATCGGTTTTGATTGTTAAGCGCGTTGCCCAAGTTATTCCAAGCATGAACATATTCAGGGTCTAGCCCCAAAGCCTTGCGGTAGGCGGCTTCGGCTTCTGGATAACGGCTTTGATTGTTAAGCAAGAGACCCAAGCTATTCCAAGCATGAACATATTCAGGGTCTAGCTCCAAAGCCTTACGGCAAGAGGCTTCGGCTTCTGGATAACGGCGTTGGTTGGTAAGCGCGATGCCCAAGTTATGCCAAGCAAAAACATATTCAGGGTCTAGATCCAAAGCCTTGTGGCAGGCGGCTTCGGCTTCTGGATAACGGCTTTGATTGTCAAGCGCGTTGCCCAAGCTATTCCAAGCATAAACATTTTCAGCGTCTAGCTCCAAAGCCTTGCGGTAGGTAGCTTCGGCTTCTGGATAACGCCCCAGATAGGAAAGCCCGAAGCCCAAGCTATTCCAAGCGCCAGCATCATCAGGTTTAATCGCAACTGCTTGGCGGAACGCGTTTTCCGCCGCTTCAGAATCGTTAAAAAACCATCCCAACACCACCCCAGCGGCACGGGCTTCAGTTGCTGTCTCCCTACGCTCCCAACCCATATCGATTAAGGTTTGTTCCGCCAAATCCAGCGAGCCTTGGGTTTGCAAGGCTTTATGCAAGCGTTGCCACCAATCTTGAGTGCTTGGCTTAAACCCCAACGCTTGCCTCTGAGGCTTAGCCAACAACCACAACAAGACTACGGCATAATACCGAAAACCATACCGTTCCACAGGCGCATCCACCCGCAGTTCTTCATCCAATGCCTGACGGTCATCATGCGCTATGGCATCGCGCACTAAAGTGTCAAACACCGCAAACCGACCAACATCATCTGCCGCTGCACCTAAGGCTTGCAAATGCGCGAGTGTGTCGCGGCGTGTGTGACCGTCTAAGTCTTGCGCCAATTCGTTGCCCAAGCGTTTGGCCCAGTGCTGGTAATCTTTGCGGCTATAAAAGGTTTGCATAAAGCCGACTAGCCAGCGTAGGCGTTGGCGGCCCTCGCGGCTGTGGCGCATTAAGTAATAGACGTTGTAAAACCGTTCGCTGACTTGGTAGCTTTTTTTGCGGCTAGGGCTGTAGGCTTCTTCGACAAAGCCCTCATCCATCAGGCGTTTGATTTGTACGCTGATGTTATTGGAAGGTTTGCGCAATTCGACGCGGATGTCGTCTACGCACACCGGATCCCAACGGCGGGCGATGGCATCAAACGTGCGCCGGGCTTCTTTGGACAAACTGTCGATGCGGTGTTTAAAAAATGGTGTGGTTTCGTCCAATAAGCGTTCCAAGTCTTGGCGCAAATCGCCGCCCAGCCCATCGCGCAACACCCGATAACCGAGTTTGACCAAGCGCGGGTTGCCGCCTTGCGCATATTAACGGGCGGCAACGCGCTCGGGGGCGTTTTTTATCACCTCCAGCAC
>JABFST010000295.1 GCA_013140465.1 Methylococcaceae bacterium | reverse complement strand
TTGTCCAGCACATGAACGAAGATAAAGCTAATCCTTTGGCGTTGGCAGCCTTGGCGCGTGGGCGAGAAATCAGCGAGAAAATCAAGAAGGGCGAAGCGTTTAAAATGAAACGCGATGCCTGATACAACTATTACATTCGTAAACTCGAAGCATCCGATACAGTCCAAAATTTCAAGGTTGGCAGTCAGTCATTCCTGCCGCTAAAAACCTTTCTGCAAAAACAAGCTAAACAATTCCAGCAATCCAGCATAGCGCAAACTTATGTTGCCGTGACAGGCGAAAAAGCTATCATAGGCTTTGTGACGTTGACCTGTAGCGAGTGATTTACAACACGGCTATGACTTGTCTGACTGTAGCCATGCTAACTATTACGAATTTTTACCCGCTGTTAAAATCGCTCGGTTGGCAGTCGATAACCGATACCGAGGCAGTGGTATTGGTTCGACGCTGGTAGATTACGCCATTGCATTAATACTGGACAAGATAGCGGAAAATGTCGGCTGTCGTTTTGTTGTAACCGATGCCAAAAGCCAAGCTGTCAGCTTTTACGAAAAACAGGGGTTTGTTTTGCTGGATTCCAAGGGCAACCAGTCAACAGAACATCACCTGATGTTTTTGGATTTAGTGGATTTAGTGGATTTGGCATAGGGGTTTACCACTTTGATTAATGACCGGCTTTTTTGTCGCTAATTATTGGCAAGTGTTGCGGGTGTTTTTTTGAAAGTGCGCCATAATTGCGCCATTTTAAAATTTAGGCATAAAAAAAGGACTGGGCTTGTGCCTAAGTCCTTGTTTTTAATGGTGGCGATAGGTGGACTTGAACCACCGACCCCGGGGTTATGAATCCCGTGCTCTAACCAACTGAGCTATATCGCCAAGAGGGGTCTTGTAAAGAGCGGGAATTATAAATACCCGCTCTTAGTTTGTCAAACGTTGAATCTAAAATGCACGACATCGCCGTCTTTTACGGTGTAGTCTTTGCCTTCCAAACGCCATTTTCCGGCATCCTTAGCACCTTGTTCACCTTTGTAGGTGATAAAGTCTTCATAAGAAATCACTTCGGCGCGGATAAAGCCTTTTTCAAAATCACTGTGGATAACACCTGCGGCTTGGGGGGCGGATGCGCCTACGGGTATGGTCCATGCCCGGACTTCTTTAACCCCGGCAGTAAAGTAAGTGGCTAGGTTGAGCAGGGCATAGCCAGCACGCACGACGCGGTTTAAGCCAGGTTCTTCCAGCCCTAGGTCATCCAAAAACTCTTGTTTTTCGGCTTCGTCCAGTTGCGCAATTTCGGCTTCTATCGCGGCACAGATGGGCACGACGGTCGCGCCTTCTTTGGCTGCTAGGGCTTGTACTTGGTCGAGTAGCGGGTTGTTGTCAAAGCCATCGTCTTGCACATTGGCGATATACATGGTGGGTTTAAGCGTCATGAGGCACAAGTCTTTAAGCAGGGCTTGCTCGTCTTCGGTCAAATCCAAGGTGCGTGCAGGTTCGCCCGCATCCAGCTGTTTCAACACGCGTTCTAACACGCCTTTTTTCGCCAATTCATCTTTATTGCCTGTGCGTGCGACTTTGCTGGCGCGTAACAGGGCTTTTTCGACTGAGGCCATGTCCGCCAAGGCCAGTTCGGTGTTGATGACTTCTATGTCCGAAACGGGATCGACTTTGCCCGCCACATGCACGACATTGTCGTCTTGAAAACAGCGCACGACATGGGCAATCGCATCGGTTTCGCGGATGTTGGCCAAGAATTTGTTGCCCAAGCCTTCGCCTTTGGATGCACCCGCGACTAAGCCAGCAATATCCACAAATTCAATCGTGGTGGGCAGTATGCGTTCGGGTTTGACGATTTCGGCTAATTTTTCCATGCGTTGGTCGGGCACAGGCACCACGCCGACATTGGGGTCAATCGTGCAAAACGGATAATTTTCAGCGGCAATTTTAGCTTTGGTGAGGGCATTAAACAGGGTTGACTTACCGACATTGGGCAAGCCAACAATTCCACAATACAGCGCCATAGAGTTCTCTTGAGGGGGTGTTAATAAAGTATGAGATCCGTCGCCGGGTGGGCAAACGGGTATGGGCGGCAATTATACTAGCTATCGCCTTAATCCAAACAGTTAAAACGTGCGGGTTGGGACTTAGCCGGAGGGTTCGGTAAGGTAAAGGCGTTGGTTATTTACAGTTGACATAAATAAACGACCAGTCGTATAATTTTTGCAGCCCAATAAGACGACCAGTCAACTTAAATGAACACTAGCAATCAAAAACACCTTAACCGCCAGAACATCCTTAACCAAGGGGTGGCGTTGCTGATGCAGCAGGGTTATCACGGTACGGGGCTTAAGGAAATTTTAGATGCCGTGCAAATTCCTAAAGGGTCTTTTTACAATTATTTTGGCAGCAAAGAAAATTTTGCCGCCGAAACCATCGCCCATTACATCGAGCCTTATATCGTGTTGCTGCACGGTTATTTGTCCGAACCCGAGGCCGACGCGCTAGCCGCTTTGCACAGGTATATTAATGAAAGCATCGCCGAACTGGAGCGCACCCAGTTTAAGGGCGGTTGTTTGTTGGGCAATTTAATGGGCGAATTGGGCGACACCAGCGAGCTTTGCCGTATCGCCCTGCACACGTCGCTGAGCCGTTACCGTGATGTGTGGGCCTTGGGCTTTAGCCTCGCCCAAAGCCAAGGCACGATACGCACCGACAAATCAGCGCAGGAAATGGCGGATTTTTGGGTGAATGCGTGGCAAGGCGCGTTGTTGCGTATGAAGGTTGAACAATCTGTACAACCGTTAAGACAGTGTTACCACGAACTTTTAGACGATTTTTTTAAAGCGTGATCGTTGATTGCGCTTTAACAAGATGCGGCACTTTAACTAACTCATAAACCAGGAGACCACCATGCCCAAATACATTATCGAACGTGACATTCCTAACGCAGGCGCTTTAACTGCCGAACAACTGCAAGGCATTTCGCAAAAATCATGCAGCGTGTTAAGTGCCTTAGGGCCACAAATCCAGTGGCTGGAAAGCTATGTGACTGATGACAAAGTGTATTGCGTTTATATTGCCCCCGACCAAGCCAGCATACTCGCCCATGCCGAACAAGGCGGATTTCCGGCAAATCGCATATCCGAAGTAAAAACGATTATTGATCCAACCACTGCCGAAGCTTAAGT
>JABFST010000500.1 GCA_013140465.1 Methylococcaceae bacterium | reverse complement strand
AATTAAGGCTAAAAGTGAAGAAGTATTGCTTTCGATGTCGAAATTAGGGAAAGATGCTATAACGAATGGGTGTAATTATTTGGATTCGACTAACGGATGGTTCAAGGGAATATATCCAGTAATTAATGCTAAGATTAAAGACGTTTTGTCTGCGATACCATCTTTGCCAAATACCGAAGTCAGTAATATTGAGAACGAAAAAAACAACCTAGTACGTGCGGGCAGACAAATGACAAAACCAAAAAGTGTGATGACCTGCCTAAAGAGCCACAGGATCATATTGTTATACTTTCTGAATGGGATACATTCTATGGGCAGACTATCCATGAGGCATTTCAGAAGGCATGTTGTATTACGCCAGAAGAAAAATTGCACGTTTTCGGCTATATGCGTGGACTGGATGGCAAATTGCCTGACAAAGGCGATAAATCTGCCGCTACTGTAGCCGAGAAAAAATCTGACACTAAAGACAAGTCTGATGCAGCTGCGCTTATAGAACCCCCTGAGGGGCAAAACCAAAAGGATTATTTGCGTCGGCTGGCAGAGCATATTGCTGATCTTGATCGTCAGTTTAAAAACAAGGCTGACGATAAAGGCATCGCCGCGATTGGGGTGCTAGGTTCAGACGTGCATGACAAGCTGATGATCCTAGAAGCCCTGCGCCAATATTTTCCACATAAGCTATTTTTTACGACTGACTTGGATGCGTCTTACAGCCATCCTGCCAAACGGCCTTTGACACAATT
Organism: Methylococcaceae bacterium; assembly: GCA_013140465.1. Taxonomy (GTDB): domain Bacteria; phylum Pseudomonadota; class Gammaproteobacteria; order Methylococcales; family Methylomonadaceae; genus Methylobacter_C. The sequence goes on along the minus strand of JABFST010000500.1, from coordinate 2,442 downwards.
TGCTTGTGGCAACAGCCTTTGGCCTGACTTTACACCCCGAGTTGCAAGGCAAGATTCCGCCTTTCCGTGACACTTACCAAACGGCGATTTTTTTTGCCACGCAAAAGTTATTAAGGGATAGGGTATTAGGCATCGAACAGGTATGCGAGAATCCGTTTAATATTGCTCTAAATTTAACAAACAAACCAGACTCGACTCAGATGTTGGGTTGTATTTCTCATAATAATCCAAGGATTATTCCCTATGCTCTTGACCCGCTTCCCCATTTTTCCTTAAAAAATTGTCAACTTCATAACCTATTCGAAATCGGGCGTAACCGTCCAATACCTTTGTTTATTCTCGGTGGCCTTTATTCAACCCCAGATTTTCTGATAGAAAAAAAAGCTATTTGTTTTGGAAACGCTAGAAATTACCCTCTGCGTCTATTTGAAATAGGGCGTAACCGTCCGATACCTTTACCAACGGAAAACGATACCGTTATAGCCAAAACTAATGATAACAACGAGCCAAAATGCTCTTGGGATAAGTTTCCAGAATGTAAGACTGTGCAGCCGGATATTTTAGCCACCTTGCAAATAGAATGGGGGGGGCTAGTTACAAAAACGGGTATGTTAGCGGTAATAGTGGCATTATCGTTCGCAATGAGCCACTGGGTTCGCAGTTGGATATTGTGGTTTCTCGCAGGTATTTTATTGTCCTTTTTGCATTGCTTACTTATGCAAGCTTTTTTTCACGGCATGAGCTTTTGGATTTGGGCCGTTGTGGTATTTTGCTGGGTAGGCTTGATGGGAAGAGTTTTGCACTTCTCTGTTGAGAGAAAGTTCAGGGATAGTGCTATGCATTTTGTAATGGGCATTTGTATGCCGATTTTGTTTATTCCTAATTTTCAGGACAATTGGCTGTTGTATGGTTGGGTAATGGCGTTATTACTGACATTAGTTTACACCTTTAACAAGAAAAACATCTCTGAAGAAAATGAGAAAGCTATTGTTATTCTCTATTTTGTTACAGTTGCTAGTATTGTGCTGTTTCTAGCTGAAACTGCCTTACCGAGGCTAGACGATCAATCCAGCCTATGGAGTCTGTGGATGCCCCTACTCTTTACCATTGGGATGGCAAGGGTACTAAATAGTTACGATGAGCTGGGAGGAAAGGAAAAACGAATTAACGCGTCATTTTATTTTGGTGGCGGTGTCGGCTTAGCAATATTTATGGTTTATTGCGGCACATCTTGGTGGAATAATTACAATACTTTTAATGAGTCAGAGCCGTTTTACTGGTTAGAAGGTTTAAGTGCATGGCCTAGCCAATTGTTGCGGCTATCAGTTATCTTGTTTGCGGGGGGATTTGTGTATTGGGGGCATAATCGTATCCAAAAAATGCACGAAGACTTGCAATTAAACGGGCCGCATGCAAATTTTTCTTTACCACGTTATGGTGCAGAACGGCTAGGTTTTGTGGATGCTTGCTTTATAGGAAATTGGAAATTGGAAATTGGATTTAGACAGCGATGCCGAAATTAAGCCTGGTAGCTTGTGGAAAAAATATAAGGGCTATTGTTCCAGGAGAAATCTTAAATTCTTTGATTGGTGTTGTGGGAAAACTAAATGGCGATTTTTGCAGAAGATAAGCTTGCTTTTATCAGGGCCTTTTTTACGCGTGTTATTGCATTGTGGGCTATTCATATTAGCGGCATCGCTAATTTCAGAGCCGAGTGACCGGCCAAATGTGCCTGTACGCGGTGATTTTGCCCATGATATACATTATTGGATACTTATTCCGTCAATTGGAGCAACCCTTTGGCTAATCACTTGGGTAGTAGAAAACGCCCGCTTATGCGAACGGCTCATTACCCATTTGTCGGCAAATCCAAGTTTATGGCATAAAGAGGCTACAGACTGGGCGATTAACCACAAAAAAGTTGCACCGGAATGTGTTCATGACTGGCTGGATGTCCATCTGGTTGCCCGTTTGACGGCAACCATGCAGCCGCTCATCTTTGGGCCGGTGCTGTGCATTGCGTTGCTGTTAATGGCCCGCAGCCCTGCAATAGACGATTGGGATGTGCCTTGGGGTTTGGAGCTGATATATATCACCATGCTGTTGTATGCGATTTCCGCAGAAGTGATGTTACAACGTGGCGCAACGAGTGCACGCACAAAAGCGCTAAACCAGTTGATTGATAAAATCAGTGCAGAACGTAATTTAGGTAAACCGGATGAAGTGGTCATCAAGCGTATAGAATCCGAGATTGAGCGTATCAGGAACTTGCGCGAGGGGGCTTTTAGGCCGTGGTACGAATGGCCATTGTTGCAATCTTTCGGTGGTTTTGGCTCTTTGTGGGTTGCTTTGCAATATTTGGCTGGGGTGTGGGGCTTAGGGCTGTAGCTTTGTATACACTAAACGCCTAAAACGTGGATTCGCTTTAGAGACTGTGAATGT
>JABFST010000148.1 GCA_013140465.1 Methylococcaceae bacterium | reverse complement strand
ATTTAGCCGTTACTGGAAGGTGTCGTAAAAGGTCGGTTGTTCACAATGTAAAGAAGCATAACATTTTGATTTTGTTGGGTTACGCCGCGCTAATCCAACTTAAATTCAGGCTTTTACGACACCCTCCTCAGAAAGAGGTTAGGGTGAGGGGATTAAATGCCGCTTTACTTTCTATGTTCTCTATAAAACGTTATTCCTGTTTGACTCCCCCTTATCAATAACTCAGCTTATTTTAAATCTACCCGCTATTAGCGGGGGCTTGTTGATTAAGGTCTTACGCGATACCACCGTGGACTTAACCAGAAGTGCCGGGATTTATTTGGCAGGGTTCTAACCCTTATCACCCACCCAAGCTTGCCAACACCGCCAAGTCATTGCGGCGTTGTTCAACACGCCGCTGGTAACTGGCTTGGTTTTTGGTGCAAACCAATTTATGGGGGCTGCCGACGCGTTCAGTGCTGGTGGTGACATCGCTTTGGTGTTTGCGGATGGTTTGTTCAACATGTTTGCGTCTTGCTTCGGCTGCCTTAAATGACCAGGTGGGCTGCACAGGGTCGTCCAGAAATGACTGCAATGCTTTGCAGTCTGGGCAAGCACACGCTATTTGGCTATCCCGCCGCCAATCTGCGGGGGGCTGTAACTCCATTGCCACCCGCAGGTGAATATGGGTGTTCACCGCCGCCCGCAATTGCGCTACAACAGCTAGGTGGCGGCTACTTTCGGATTCGGTGAGGGACAAGGCTGCCGCCACCAACACGTTGTCCAAATCATAAACAGTAGGCCAAGCCAGAAAATAGCTTAGGGCATTGTCTGCCAAGGCGGCGTTTATGGCGCTGAAACTGACCAACACATCCGATACCCATTCTGGGGAGGCGGAAGTTGGACGTTGCCAAGCGTGCAATTCAGGAAACCGTTGCGGGTCTCCTGGCAGCACCGCGAATAAGATGTGTGCGGCATTGTGGAAGTCTTGGGCCAAGTCGGGTTGGGCAACGCATAAGCCCGCCAAGAGTGCGGCACAGGCTTCTTGGGCGGTGGCGGCACTCAGGAGGAAGGCTTGCTCCAAGGTGAGGGTCACTGTCGGCCTAGGCATTAGCGTTGCGGTTTGCACCAGTGCCGCACAGTCTTCTTTTTGATAAAAACCGCGCTTGGCGATGCCTTGCCAATAGCCAGTAATGCCGTGTTGGTCACGCAAACGGAACAGGCATTCCAAAAACTCCCGATCACTACGGTGGCTTGGGTAATCGTAGGGTTGGTCGGTGCTGGCACTGAACATATCGCGCAACATATAAGACGCCAGTGTGTGGGCCTCTTGCCAAAGGCTGGTATGTTGGTCTTGGCCTTCTAGTTGCCATTGCTGACAAAATTCACGCAACATCGGCAAACTTGCAACCGGCCCCGCTTGGTTAATGATTGCCAAGTTTAAGGCTTTAGGCCACACCACCAAGGCGGCTGCCTGGTAGCTGCGTTCATAAGAAGCGCCCGCATTGCCGGTGGCTTCTTGAAATTCGATATGGTTAGGTTCAATGTTTGCGTAAGCGGACAGGGGACAAAATTCATGTTCGCTAAACGGCAGTGCTGGCAAAGCGGATGGCTTGCCATCCTTGCGTCGCCATTCGGAGAGGGTTTCGGTGCGGTCAAAGACTTCGCCAATTTCAAAATCCACCTCATCCGGTTCATCGTCCCAGTAATGCCCCCGTTTACGCGTGTAACCACCGTTATATTCAGCGCTGCCAGTTTCCTCGACGGTCACTAAGGCCAGATGGATGTCACAATCGGCTTGTGTGGCGGCCGCCGCCAGCACGTCCGCCACTGCCGCATCGGCATTTTTTAGGGTATCAAAGCCCATTTCTGCTGGTGTATACGCATGTTCTAAAAGGTAAATCAGCTTTTCAGGTATCCCTGCGTTATTTTCGGCTTTAAGCGTAGCCGTCCAATGATGTAGCAAGGCAACGACCGAAGCTTGCTGTTGTTGGTAATCCGGCGGCTTAGGCAACGGTAAGGGCGTATCGCTACGGAGCAGGTTATAGATGAGGGTTAGTCGGCAGCCTTGGGTAACGGGCAAGACTTCATGCACACAATCGGCATAAAACGCTGCGTAACCAATTTCAGCCGTATCATCCCGATGCAGATCCAAGGTGACGATTTGCTGGTGGTGTCTAACCACCAGTTCGCCGCCTTGGTATACCGAAGGCAAGACCACCACCAAAGTGGCGAACATGCCGGGTGCTTTTTCGGTGTCGCGGTGGCTGATAAAAAAGCTGCCAGCATCGTAGACCAGCATTTTATACAGCTCTGCCTGCACCTCGCCACTGACACCTAAGCCTTCAGCACAACGGCGGACGATGGTGTGCAGATTGTCATGCCAATGCTTGCCTTTGAGGCTGACTTGCTGGGCATCAATTTGCCAAGTGCGGCGCACATTGGTATCAACCAAGGTTTCTTGTCCACGTCCATAAGGTGCCTGCTCGGCGACGGCGGCCAATTGTTCTGCCTGTATGGGCAATAAAGGCAAGGCAATCCTGCCGACACCTGCAACTTCTAGTTGCGGCAAAAAAATATCCAAGCTGCCAGTGGTATAAAAGTTACCCGGGCGTTGCACGGTTTGTAGGCTATCGGATAGTGGGTCGTTGATGGGCTTCATAAGTTTAGGGTTTGTAACAGGGTGTAAGCCGTAGGGGCAATTCTTGAAATTAAGTGACGTGTAAAAGTCGCTTTGTAAGTAAGGGAGTCATGTTTCGTTGTCAATAATGATGTGGATGTAGAGGGTATTCTGCCGCACTATATAGATGATGAGGTTCATCCCTGAGAGAGCCTGTCTGTATTGGCTGAGGTTTAGCGTCTCGATTTCTTCGATGGAAACCTCATAAGGAAAGGTTTTCAGGATGTGGATGACTGCCATGAGTCGGTCATAGGTGTATAGTGAGGTGTCGTCGCTCGGTTCTCCTAAATTCAGTTGGTTGGGCCGTTTTTTAATGAGGTAGTCCTCTGTTGTAATCCATTTTTGCTGTGGACAAGGCAATTATTATAGAGATGAAATCGGTTTGCCTAAAAGCGGGGATTTTAACTGTATCATATTGAAATGAAGGTAGTCAGGATAAATACCAGCAATTCTCATTATGACTTTAAGGCGTTTAAATTACCCGCCATTCTGGCCAGGATTGTTGGAATTTAGTATAATGGACGTGAAGGTTTACGTTA
>JABFST010000007.1 GCA_013140465.1 Methylococcaceae bacterium | reverse complement strand
GTACATGGCGTTTACCCGCGATGTGCGCATCGGGGACAAAGTTTTCGCCTTTGCCGTCTTTGGGAATCCATTGGGTTGCACCCGCCGGGCTTTTGGTTTGTTGCCAATCGAAGGTGTACAGCCAGGTTAAATAATCGTGGGTCCAGCGGGTTGGGTTGGTGGACCACGCCCCTTCCAGGCCGCTACTGACAGTGTCGGCGCCATGACCACTGCCGCATTTGTTGGCCCAGCCCATGCCTTGTTGCTCAATGTCCGCAGCCGCAGGTTCTTTGCCGACGCATTCGTCGGGCTTATGCGCACCATGCGCTTTGCCAAAGGTATGACCGCCCGCAATCAGGGCCACGGTTTCTTCGTCGTTCATCGCCATGCGCCCAAAGGCTTCACGGATATGTTTGGCTGCCGCCAAGGGATCAGGGTTGCCGCCCGGCCCTTCTGGGTTGACGTAGATCAGCCCCATTTGCACCGCTGCCAGCGGTTTTGCCAAGTCACCTTTGGCATCGTGACGTTCATCGGCGAGAAATTTTTTCTCGGTGCCCCAATTGACCACTTCGGCTTCCCAGTCGTCGGCTCTGCCACCTGCAAAACCGATGGTTTTAAAGCCCATGTCTTCCAAGGCGACATTACCCGCCAGTACCATCAAATCGGCCCAAGACAGCTTGGCGCCGTATTTTTGTTTGACGGGCCACAACAAACGCCGTGCTTTGTCGAGGTTGACGTTATCTGGCCAGCTGTTCAGCGGCTCGAAGCGTTGTTGACCGCCCGCCGCACCACCACGCCCATCAAAAATGCGGTAGACACCCGCACTATGCCACGCCATGCGGATGAAAAACGGCCCATAATTGCCGTAATCAGCTGGCCACCACGGTTGCGAGCTATGCAGCACTGTCGCTATGTCTTTTTTTACTGCTTTTAGGTCTAGGGTTTGGAATTGGTCGGCGTAGTTATACGCTTTGCCTAAGGGATTAGATTCGGCAGCGTTTTGGCGCAGTGGTTGCAAGTTTAATTGTTCCGGCCACCAAAAACTGTTCATGGTTGCTTGCGGCTGGGCAACAACGGGATTGGCTGTCAACATGGCGGATATGGCTATTGCCAAGGTGGAAGCCAAAAGGGGGTGTTTGGTTTTCATAGAGTGCCTCTGTGGTATTTTGTTATGGGGTCGTAACTATTCAGCATCCGGGGTACAACAGCCGTTCGCTGAGCGGAACAGCCGTTCGCTGAGCGGAGTCGAAGCGAACAAATCGGCTTCGACTCCGCTCAGCCTACGGTAAAGACTCCGCTCAGCCTACGGTAAAGACTCCGCTCAGCCAACGGTAAATTTGACTTATTAGAAGTCGCTCTGAATAGTTACATGGGGTCATGCAAAAAACATGTTGTTGATAACTTTATCAGTCACTTTTCATCAGTGGCAGCATAAAGACCTGCGAGGTTTATCAATCTTCGTAGGTCTGCCGCTATTGCCAGTTACCGATTTCAGGGAAAAAATAAAGCCTAGTGGCTAGGGTAACAGTTCCTCCGTTGCCTGATCTGCCCTAGGGCAAGCTTTATCAAAAATCATGTTCGGTTTAAGCCCATAGTCTATGGGTAAGTTACCTAGTCTCTCGGTTTTACATTTTGTTTAGCATGAATGGGTACTGGCTAAGCCCAGTTCTGCTGCGCCATGTAAAAATTGGCTGGCTAGTGCAAATTCAGTGTAACTGCCAGTCGGGTAAATGCAACAATCTACAAAACAACTTTCCACTAGGACTTGATAGCTTAATTTCGGCACTATGTAGTTGATAATTGCCCTTGATTCGTAGGCAAGTAACTATTATCCAACCTAATACTGATTAACAAGCCGCCATTTTGAGTTGTTGGGCGAACAACGACACCCTAAACGCTGCCAATGCTCAATGGTAGGGATCATGCTTGGGTCACAGTCACCTGGAGTGCAATGGCTTTAGACATTGCAGTGCCGCCGCGTAAAACGTCTAAAGCCGTTTTACTCCAAACCTACCCCCGCTCATCCCACAACTTATCCATACGCTTAGCCGAAACCGGATAAGCGGTTTTGAGTTGTTGGGCGAACAGCGACACCCTAAACTCTTCTAATGCCCAACGGTAGGGATCTTGCTCGGGTATCACCGCCCCTTTTTTGGCTTTGTTTTCCACGTCTTTCCAAAACCGTGTCGCATAACGGTTCACTTCTTGGATTTTCTGCACGCTATTGTCCAGTTTATCCAAGCGGTACAAAATCGCTTTTAGATAGCGGGGGATGGCTTTTAGCTGCGTATAGGGCGTGTGGCGCAAAAAGCCCGCATACACCATCAAATCCAATTGCCCGCTGATGTCTTTTGCCATCGCATCTTGGGCGTTAAAGCGTTGCAAACTGGTTTTTAACGCCGCTAAGGTGGTTATGATTTCTAAGGCGGTTTTGCCCGCTTCATTCGCGGTCGCCAATAGGCTGGCTTTGTTTTGCTGCAAGTTATTTTCAAACGCCTGTTGGGTGCGTAGGGTTTTGCCTTCTATAAACACGCTGTGCAAAATCATCGCCAATAGATCGTTTTTAAATGACGGGCTGGGTTCGGACGCCGCCGCCAACAACGGGTGTTTGGGCAAACGGTTATAAGCCAATTCGGCGGCTGCCGATTGCGGGATGTTTTTTAATAAATAAGTGCAGTCTTTACGCAAATACAACTGGCATAAGCGCAGCAAGCCCGCCTGATGTTGGGCTGCGGCCTTGGCTTCGGTGTCAAAAATACGCACGCCGACGGTGTCGCCTTCATCAATCAGCGCCGGAAAGCCGATAAACGCTTGTCCGTTTTGGATAAACTGATAAGTGTCGGGCAAGTCATCAAATGCCCATAGTATGCAGCCTGTGTAATTCAGCTCATCGGCGGCGATTTGGTCAAAACTGCTTTGCGCCGTGACTGTGTATTTAAGCTGTAGGGCTTTGAGGTCGCGGCCAAAATCCAGCAAAATGCCTTGGTCGTCTATCACCCTAAAATTCATTTGCAAATGTTTGGGCATAGCCTCAAACGACCAGGCATTTAGCGGTATCGCCTCGCCCGTGAGTTTGCGTAAGCGATAGCCCAACCATTCTTGCAGCGTGCCTTTAAAATCCGGCTCGATTTCCAGACATTGCTTAACGGTTTGCTGCACGGGCACAAAATGTTTTCTGCTGTTTTTGGGCAAGGCTTTAATCAGGGCGTTGCATTTTTCTTCC
>JABFST010000499.1 GCA_013140465.1 Methylococcaceae bacterium | reverse complement strand
GTACGATAGTTATGCTTCTTCATAGCGGGAACACCTCCGACGTTTAGGGTTTTTTAGTGTGTTAAAAGGCTCTATTTTGAGGGTTCCCGCTCTTTTTTTCTTGTCTTTACTATAGCTGACTACAAGGTTTGGACTTGTGTATAACCATGAGAGCAGAGCTTGGGAACGAGAGATTGCCAACACGGCAACGGCTTATTCAGCGGTCGCTTCCAACGCCAACACCCGATACACAAACACATCTTCCAAACTCGGTGCTTGGCTGGTCACTGCCAATAACGCCAGGTTTTGTTTTGCCAATAATGTGCGCATGTGCTGTTCTACCGCGTCGCGGTCTTTTGCCAATAAATGGATGCGCTTGCCGAACAGGGCCACGCCTGTAAAACCATTATCTTGCAATAGCTTAAGGGCGATTAACGGCTGGTCGGTGGTTACTTCCAACAACTCCCCGGCTTCTGCTTGCAAGTCGGCAACCATTTGTCCGGGCGTGTCGTCGGCTATCACGCGGCCCGCATACATCAGCACGATATGGTCGCAATGTTCGGCTTCGGTCATATAGTGTGTGGTCACTAAAATCGCGACTTGTTCGACTTTCGCCAAATGCACCAAAATTTCCCAAAAATGCCGCCGCCCGATGGGATCAACGCCGGAGGTCGGCTCGTCCAAAAACAACACGCTGGGCTGATGCACCAAGGCACATGCCAAAGCCAGCCGTTGGCGTATGCCCATCGGCAAACTGCCCGCCAGTTCTGCCAATACGTCCGCCAAGCCAGCAATTTGTACTACCCAGGCGATGCGTTGTTTTCTCAGCTGGCGTTTAACGCCATAAATGCTGGCGAACAACTGTAGGTTTTCTTGCACAGTCAAATCCAAATACAATGAAAACGCCTGCGACATATAACCTATCCGCGCCTTCAAGGTGTGCGCGGCATGGGCCATGTCTGCACCTGCGACTTGCCCCGCACCTGCGCTAGGCGGCAAGATGCCCGTGAGCATTTTAATCGCCGTGGTTTTCCCCGCACCGTTCGCGCCTAGTAAGCCAAAAATTTCGCCTTGCTTAACGCTAAAACTGATCTGATCGACCGAGCGGAAGGTGCCAAAATCGCGGGTTAATGCCTGGGCGCTGATGGCAATGCTATTATCATTCGCCAAGGGTGTATCAAAACGTGGCACGTTAGTGTCTTGCTGGCGTTCTTGCGCCAACGGCCCTAAGCGCAGCAAGGCGATAAACGCATCTTCCAATTCGGCCTCTAACGCCCGCAACGCAATAATATTCAAACCCACCAACAGCGCGGCAACTTTGGCTGCCGCATCCGCCAGCGTGGCGTTATCTACAAACACGCGGATACGGCTCCCGACGGCTTCCAGTTGCGGGTACACAGGTGTCAACACCGCCAGTGCCGCCAACATCGGTTCTACCGTGACTTCCACCAAACACCCGGGAGCTTGCTGGCTGATCGCATCCGGTTCGCCACAGGCCAACACTTGCCCGTTATACATCAGTGACAAGCGATGAAAACGCGCCGCCTCGTCCATATAGGCCGTAGACACCAACGCGGTAGTGCCTTGCTCGCGCAGCAACTCCGCCAAAATCGCCCAAAAATCGCGCCGCGACACCGGATCAACCCCGGTTGTAGGTTCATCCAAAATCACCAATTCGGGTTGGTGGATTAGCGTACACACCAAGCCCAGTTTTTGTTTCATGCCGCCGGACAGGTTTTTCATCGGCCTATCCCTAAACGCATCCAGCCGCGTCATGGCCAGCAGTTTTTCTTTGCGTTCCGCCAATTGGGCGGGCGACACTTCGCGCAGTTGGGCGAAAAAATCAATATTTTCGACGACCGATAAATCGCCGTACAAATTCAGCCCCAAACCTTGTGGCATAAACCCCAGCCGACCTTTCACGCGCTCGGCCGCCGCTTCGGAATCAATAGCTACACCCAACACCGACAGCGTACCTTGTTCAAACGACATCACCCCGGCGATGGCTTTCATCAAGCTGCTTTTGCCCGCGCCGTCTGGACCGATCAGGCCATAAATTTCGCCGCGCTGCACTTGTAAATCGACACTCTTGACGGCGAGTTTTTGCTTATAGCGTTTGCTAAAACCGTTCACGCTAATCAGCGTGTCATGGTCTACCAGCGCGGTTTCGCCCATGCGCTAGCCTCCTGCCAACGGATGACCGCATCGGCGGGCATACCCGGGGTGATTTGGTGTTGGGGATTGCTGGTCAGATACAATTTGACGGCATACACCAGCTTGACGCGCTCATCGGGGGTTTGCACTTCTTTAGGGGTAAATTCCGCCGTGGCGGCAATGTAACGCAACACCGCCGGAAACGGTTGCCCGGGAAAGGCATCGGTATACAGTTGCGCGGGCAAGCCCAGGCGCACTTTGCCTAGGTCTTGTTCGGGGATATACACTTTTAAATACAGTTGATCCAAATCGACAATATCAAACAACGGGCTACCCGCCGCGACCATTTCGCCAGCATCGGCAATACGCGTTGTCACCATGCCGCTGGCGGGCGCATAAATAACCATATCCGCCAATACGCTTAAGGCTTCCGCCAACTGCGCTTGGGCTTGGCGGGACTGCGCCGCCACTGCGGCAACTTGGTCGGCTTGGGCGAGGCTTTGTTGCCAGCCGAGTTCGCTTTCTGCCCATTGTTTTTCGGCTTGTACTGTTGCTGCTTGCGCTGTGCGGTATTGGGCTTTTGCAACTTGCCAGCTTAATTCGGCTAACTCGCTGCGGTGTTGTTCTACCGTCCCGCGCCGCAATAATTCGCTAAAGCGCTGGGCATCTTTATAGTGTTGCTGTTGGTTAGCAAGGCTGGCGGCTTGTTCGGCACGACGATGGCTGACACCCGCTTTAGCCGTGGCGATTTTTAACGGGACGTTTTTGGTAAACACCCCAAGGCTGGTTTGTGCGGCGCGCAATTGCGCATCCGCCACCGCCACCGCCGCTTGCGCCTGTTGCACTTTAGTGCGGATTTGCACGTCATCAAGCGTAACCATCACTTGCCCTAGTTTGACACTATCGCCTTCATGCACGCGTAGTTCCAACACCCGCCCCGGCCATTTGCCCGACACCGTGTAATGGTCGCCTTCAAAACGCCCGTTGGCTTGCACCAAGCCTTCGGGAAAAGGCGGTTGGCGCCATACAAACCACCATAAAGCAAAGGCTATTAGACCGACGGCGAGGGCAATTG
>JABFST010000151.1 GCA_013140465.1 Methylococcaceae bacterium | reverse complement strand
ATATTTATTTTTAAAAAATAATTTCAACCATTAAAAAAAAACTGACACAAATCACATCTTGCTCACCCGACCTATCCGCCGCCATTCATTGGCGGCAACAAAAATCGTACCCAAACACAATTTATCACTTAATTTAACCGTGAAAAAATCCCCCCACCTTAAAAAACAAGCACCTGGAAAAGCATTTTTCCTAGCGACTTTTTTGCCAAAATATTTTATTGTTTTTCGCTGAAAACACTATATATTGTGCCAACAAATTAAAAATCATCTACATATAGGCATCGCAAGCCTAGATCACGCCCATCGCTAAGGTGCTGATTTACGGCTTCTTTTCCTTTTCCAAGCGACTATCGGCCCAGAGACTACCCATGCCAGCACAACTACACGCCATCCCCAACACCGTTACCGAAATCCCCTTTCAAGACGCCTCTATGGATATTTGGGACACCAAATACCGCCTTAAAACCAAAGACGGCGTAGCTCTGGACAGCACCATAGACGAAACCTACCAACGGGTCGCCCGGGCCTTGTCAGAAGTGGAAAAAGGCAAACAAAAACAAGAACAGTATTACAAAGAATTCCTCTGGGCCTTACGCCAAGGTGTCATCCCCGCCGGGCGCATCATTTCCAATGCCGGAGCGCTGGAACACAAACCCGCCACCTCCACCATCAATTGCACCGTATCCGGCACGATAGCCGATTCTATGGACGATATTTTGGGCAAAGTGCATGAGGCTGGACTTACCCTAAAAGCGGGTTGCGTTGCACCTAACACCCTAGTCTGCACTGAACAGGGTTATGTCACCGCAGAACAGGCCGTCACTGAACAGCACCAGCTCATCTTGAGTTATGACCGCGACACCCGGCAGTTTGAAATGCGTCCTATCCAAAAGCATTTGACCACCATCGTCCCTAGCGATGAAAACATTGAAATCGGCTCGCACCTAGGTACGCTTACCACGTCTATTAAACATCCCGTACTTGTCTACCGCAACGAAAAATTATGTTACGTCCGCGCTGATGACATTACTGCTGAAGATGCTTTGGTGCATTACCAACTGCCTTGGCAAGCCGATCACGAAACAGCTCTAAAAGCCTGGTTTACAGGTGCGCATTTGGGCGATGGCTCGGCTTATGAAAAACACATTGACTACGCAGGCACGCGTGAAAAATGGCAACAAAAAGCCCATGCTTATGGCAAACGCTTAGTCTTTAAAATACGCGCCGCAGAACGCGAAGTGGTTGAGCGTTACGCGCTATTTTTTCAACGCTTCTACGATAGCCAAGCACAAGTAGTGGCTGCGTTTACGTCTAATAACACCCCGGTTTGGGATTTTACCGTTGCCAGCTTTAAAGCCAGCGCTGCAAGTGAATTGATAGACCAGCAAATCGGTAAAAAAAGCCATACCCTAAAAGTACCTGCTTGGATTAAACAAGCGCCAGACCGCCACTTTTTACCGTTTTTAGCAGGGCTGATTGACACCGACGGTACCGTTAGCACAGAACGTGGCAGTGCTATTTTAAGTTGCCAAAGTGCAGCGTTTGCCGCTGAAATACAAAGCATATTGGCCTTGTTTGGAGTGCACGCAGCCATCACCCAACGCAAAGCCCGCGCACACGAATACAAAGGCAATGTCATCAACGACTTAGGCGGCTATAGCCTTAAAATATCTGACTCTGCCTTTTTGCTTAAGCTCGCCAGCTTTATGGCGGACAGCGGCAAGAAAAACCGCATCAGCACCCATCAGTCCCAAGCAGGGCAATATGACCACTATGTCATGACCGCAGCGTTACGCACGGCACTAGAAGCTTATCTGCCCGAACTGAGCCATACCGAAAAACAAGCCCTAGGCTTTTATCATGGCAAACACCAACAAACCACAATCAGCCGTGTCTACTTAGACAAATGGGCAGCAAGATTTCCCTTATTAGGCCAACACTTGGCATTTGTACGCCAACTCCGCAAAGTGACCCACATTAAGCGCAACCTGCCGATTGGTGAAACTTTTTATGATTTTACCGTCGCCCAACATAACAATTATGTGGCGGGCAATAATGGCTTAGCCGTCATCCACAATTGCGGTATAGGCTATGAATTTTCCACCTTACGCCCCAAAGATGCTTATGTCTCCGGCGCTGGTGCGTACACGTCCGGGCCGCTGTCGTTCATGGACATCTACGACAAAATGTGTTTTACCGTTTCCTCTGCGGGCGGACGGCGCGGTGCGCAAATGGCCACTTTTGACATAGGCCATCCCGATGTTATCGAATTCATCCGCGCCAAACGCGAAAACGGGCGTTTGCGCCAATTTAACCTGTCATTACTAATTACCACCGAATTTATGCAAGCGGTCAAAAATGACCAGCCTTGGCCCTTATCCTTCCCCGTCTCCGAAAAAGAAGTCAAACTCGATAAACTCGACTTAAGCGACAGCAAACTCATTATCTGGCGCGAACTGCCTGTTAAGGACGGCTATATCGCCAACAACGACGGCCTGATCGCCTGTAAAATCAGCAAAACCATCCCCGCTCGGCGGTTGTGGGACATCATCATGAGTTCCACCTACGATTATGCCGAACCCGGCTTCATCCTCATCGACAAAGTGAACGAGATGAACAACAACTGGTTTTGCGAGAAGATTCGGGCGACGAATCCATGTGGCGAGCAGCCGCTCCCCCCATACGGCTCCTGCCTCCTAGGCTCCATCAACCTTACCCGCTTCGTGAAAAAACCCTTCACCCACGACGCGCATTTTGATTGGGAAACCTACCGTAAAGCCGTGCGCATTTTTACGCGTATGCTCGACAACGTAGTCGAAATCAATGGCTTGCCTTTAGCCCAACAACGCGAAGAAATCCTCAGCAAACGCCGCCACGGCATGGGCTATTTAGGCTTAGGCTCAACCGTCACCATGCTGGGCATGAAATACGGCGATGCCTTATCGCTGAGCTTTACCGAAGAAGTCACCAAAATCCTCGCCGTAGAAGGCTGGCGGGCGGGCTTGGCGTTGGCGCAAGAAAAAGGTGCGGCCCCGGTGATGGAACAACCATTTACCGTCACCGGAGAAATGCTCCACAAACGCCCCGAAATGATCGCCGACGGCTACAAAATTGGCGACCTCGTGCCCGGCAAAGTGCTGCACGCAAAATATAGCCGCTACATGCAGCAACTGGCTAAAGTCGAACCCGAGTTAGTGGCGGGGCTGATA
>JABFST010000150.1 GCA_013140465.1 Methylococcaceae bacterium | reverse complement strand
ATAGAGAACGCTGGAAGTAAAGCGACATTAAATCCCCCTCACCCTACCCTCTCCCTGAGGGAGAAGGAGTTTAATGTAGATTTATCAGCTTTGGACTCTATAGGTATACTGGAAACAGGGGCGTGCAGCCACCTGTCAGGACAATAATGGCTGGGTTTTAGCCCTCTTACGCGAATGCGTTGACGGCTACCCTGTCTATGCGCGATCTATTTGACGAAACATTGTTTTTCGGCAGTTGCGTCGGCTTCTTTTAAGCGGGTACGCAAATCTTTGGATTGTTTGGGGTCACGGAACACTGCACCCGCATCACCTGTCTGGCCTTTGCTTAAGTAAGTGAAAGTTTTTGCTGACTCAAATTCGGCAAAAGTCAGTTTTTCGGCAATTTTGTCAATTTTGCAACCGCACGCGTATTGCGTGATGTAAGTCAAACCACCATGTTGGGCAACGCAGTTTAAGACATATTCAACCCGGTCACGCGTTGGATAGTCGTTGGCTAACGGTGCAGCCGCCGCGACAGTGGCGACAGCTTCGGCAGATTGTTCCGGGGTAGTCGCACAAGCCACTAATGCGGCGCATAAACCTAGGCTTAATAAGGGAGTGGTGATTTTCATGAATAACTTTTCCGTAAATTAACAATAACAAGGGATGGCAGCAAGGCCAACAACAGGGATAAGCACGCTTGCGGCAAGCTAGCGTGTAGTTTAAGCTTGCATTATAACAATAGCCGCAAAAAAATCACTTACACACAGTATGCCTATACCCTCCCCGATTACCGGCGTAGTGCTGGCTGGTGGCCTAGCCAGACGTTTGGGCCAGCAAGACAAGGGGCTGGTGCGCTTTCAGGGACGCGCTTTGGTGCAGTTTGCCATCCATGCGCTTAGCAGCGTCACCCCGCACCTGCTCATCAATGCCAACCGTAACCTTGAACAGTACCGCGCTTTTGGCTTTCCCGTCATTGCAGATATATCGCCGCATTTTGATGGCCCCCTAGCGGGCATTTACACGGCGTTGTGCCATACCGATGCCGAAGTCTTGTTAGTCATGCCCTGCGATTCGCCCTTGTTTGCGGCCCGACACCTGCACAAACTGCTAGACGCGTATCAGGCACACACCACCGACGTGGCGGTGGCGACTGACGGCACGCGCTTACACCCGGTGTTTTTGGCACTCAACACCCACTTAAAAGCCAGCTTATGCGCATATCTGGACAGCGGCGAACGCAAGCTAGACCGTTGGCTGGCGCAACACCACACGACTCTGGTCGATTTTAGCGACGAACCCGCCATCTTTACCAATATCAACACTTGGGACGAACTGGCTGCACTGGAGCCGCAACATGGCTAAACATCCGCCCATCAGCCGCACCGTCGCTGCCGTACAAACCCCTATTATCCCAGTCGTCGCCGAATGGACACGCAACACGCCGGGTACGCTGTCTTTAGGCCAAGGCATGGTGTCGTATCCGCCGCCCGCAGCAGCATTACATGCGATTGCCGAATTTGGCGGTGCTGCCAGCGACCATCTGTATGGCCCCGCATTAGGACACCCCGACTTGCTGGCGTTAATCCACGCCAAATTGCATCAAGAAAACAACATAGACTGTGCCAACGGTTATCGGGTCATGGTGACGGCGGGTTCAAACATGGCGTTTATGAATGTGCTGCGCGTGCTGGTGGATCCGGGTGACGAAGTAATTTTGCCCGTGCCTTATTATTTTAACCAAGAGATGGCGGTGCGTATGCTCAACTGCACGCCAGTCAGCGTAGCCACCGACGCGCACTATCAATTACAACTGGATGCCTTGCGTGCCGCGATTACCGAAAAAACCCGCGCCATCGTCACGGTATCGCCCAACAACCCTAGCGGCGCGGTGTATAGCGAAGCCAGCCTACGCGCCGTCAACCAGCTGTGTAAAGACCACGGTTTGTACCATATCAGCGATGAGGCTTACGAATATTTTACCTACTCAGCGGCGCAGCATTTCTCGCCCGCCAGCATCGACGATGCCCAAGGGCATACGATAGCCTTGTATTCGCTGTCTAAAGCCTATGGCTTTGCCAGTTGGCGTATTGGTTATATGGTGTTTCCTGAAGCGTTATTGCCGGATTTGCTGAAAGTGCAGGACACCCAGTTGATTTGTCCGCCACAGATTACCCAACTCGCCGCCATCGGCGCCTTACAAACTGGTTCGGCGTATTGCCGCCAACAGCTACGCGCATTGGCAGATATACGCCAACAACTGCTGGGGCCCTTGCAAAGCCACCCGATTGTTAGCACCGTCGCCACCGACGGGGCTTTTTATCTGCTGCTTAAGGTTGCCACGAGACTGGATGATTTGCACTTGGTCAACACCTTAATCCGCGACTTTAAAGTGGCGGTCATCCCAGGCAGTGCTTTTGGTTTGTATGAGGGCTGTTATTTGCGCGTTTCTTACGGCATGTTGGATGCCAAAAATGCCCAGTTGGCCTTGCAACGCTTGCTAAAGGGATTGGATTGGGTCGCGGGCTTAGGTTGATAGTAGGGCGATAGAGGCTGTGCAAGCCTTGATGTGGGAGAGGCTAAAGTTGTAACTTCTCTTTATTGGCAGGATAAAGACCTGCGAGGTTTATAAAACCTCGCAGGTCTACCGCTATTCATTACAACAACGGCGGATGGTGTTGATGGTTAAGGCTTGCCCCTATCAACCCATAAACAACTCACGCATTTTTTGCCCAGGACTAGGCGCACGCATAAACACTTCACCCACCAAAAACGCATAAATGCCATTGTCCAGCATCAGCTGTACATCGTCGTGGGTATGGATGCCGCTTTCGGTAATAATGATGCGGTCGGCCGGAATATGCGGCTTTAGGCTGAGTGTGGTGTTTAGGTCGGTAGTGAACGTGCGCAGATTGCGGTTGTTGATGCCTATTAAAGGCGTGTCCAAAGTTAAGGCGCGTTGCAGTTCGTCGGCATCATGCACTTCCACTAACACATCCATGCCCAGTGTTGCGGCAGTGTCCGCCAATTCGTGCAACAGTGGGTCTGACAAGGCCGCGACGATCAACAACACACAATCCGCACCCAAGGCACGCGCTTCGTGGATCTGATACGCATCCACCATAAAGTCTTTGCGGATAACGGGTAGCGGGCAGCGATCCCTGACCATTTGCAAATACGCTTCCGAGCCTTGGAAAAAGGTTTTGTCGGTCAACACCGACAAACAGGTC
>JABFST010000147.1 GCA_013140465.1 Methylococcaceae bacterium | reverse complement strand
CGTTGTTATGGGATATACGACTTAGGCCGGTTATTCCAGCATATCTGGCTTGATGTCGAAGGTAGGCGGTTATTTGGCCATGCCTAACACTATATGTAGTGGTCACCCCACGAAATCGGGAAGAGCCAATAAATCTAACCCAACCTACAAACTGACCCCATTGATTCAGCCTAAAAACCGCCTTGCATGAAAAATGGTCAAGGGCTTCAATAATGTAAACGACAGCCTATCACTTTAATTTGTGTGCCGCTGATTTCATAAACCAAACGATGTTCACTATCAATACGCCTGGACCAGCATCCTTGCAGTTGATGCTTCAAGGGTTCAGGCTTACCGATTCCGGTAAAAGGTGTGCGCTGGATTTCTCTGAGCAAGTGGTTAATTTTTTTGAGTATTTGTTTGTCGGTTTGTTGCCAATACAAATAGTCTTCCCACGCGTCAGCGGTAAATAAAATATTCATTCCTCTAGCAAATCATTTTGCAGCAACTGACCGTTGCGCGCTTGTTCCAACGAATGCAGCAAGCGCTTGGCATTTACAGGATTAGACAATAAATAATGAGTTTCTTGCCATGCGTTAAAATCCGCTAATGACAAAATGACAACGTGGTTATTGTCTTCGCGATTGATAATATAAGGCTCGTGATCTTGACAAGCTTTTAGGCATAATTGGTCTAAATTTTGTTGGGCATCTTTAAAAAATAGGCTTTGCATGGTAATCCCTGTTAGTTGGGTCTGTGCTTATTAAAATACGTCATATAGCCCCAAAGGGTGTGTTTGCTTTTGCCCGCTCAGGACATAAGCCGCCGTCAAAAATCTCAAGGCTTAATGTTTCCAGTATACCGTTCAGGCTATTGGCTGTCTGCACACACTACACCCAGCGCAACCAAATCCGCCATTGCCCCAGCATCCGCTAGTCGGCTGGTGCTAAGCCCTTGTACTACGCTGATTTGATTTTCTGGCGGTTGGTTTTGGCTGACTTTCCATTTGCCCGACAAGCGGGTAATCACTATTTCTATCCCGACTATAGCCCCTAGCAGCCGCTCGGTAAAGTCATGCGGGGCATCGGATAGCTGCCAAGGTTGCGGCATATTGGCTTCATGTTGGTCAGTCATTGCCTCAAGATGGGTGCGCAGCCAAGTGGCATCATCAATCTGCTGGAGCTTGCCGTAGGCATGGACTGTTGTGTAGTTCCATGTAGGCACGACTTTACCTGTTGCTGGTTTAGTTGCGTACCAAGTCGGGCTGATGTAGGCATTCGGGCCGTGAAATATGACCAACACTTCTGCAAGGTTGCTGTCGTCCAATAGCGGGTTAGCACGGGCGACATGGCCTTGTAAAACGCCATACTGACCGGACTCTGCGTTAAGGTATAAGGGGATGTGGTTGGCGTTAAGCCCTTCATCGCCCAGTGTGACCAAGGTCGCCAACGGATGGCTACGCATCAGCGCGTGCATCATTTCGATGTTGGTTTGTTCAAAATGTGCGGGGACATACATAGGCTGCGCTAAGTAAGAGTGTTGAAAAACAACGGGGGATTAGATAGCCGCATAGGATAACAAAATAAGTGAATTGCAAAAAGTGAGCGCGTCTTTTCCGCCACCTGCTTTCTGAAAGTAAGGCATCAAAATGCAGCTGCCTATTTCTTTTGTAACTATTCAGAGCGACTTCTAATAAGTCAAATTTACCGTAGGCTGAGCGGAGTCGAAGCCGGTTTGTTCGCTTCGACTCCGCTCAGCGAACGGCTGTTCCACTCAGCGAACGGCTGTTCAGCTCAGCGAACGGCTGTTGTGCCCCGGATGCTGAATAGTTACTTTCTTTTAACACTACGCAGGAGTCAAAACTCATGAGTTTTGAGTCCGATAGTTAAGTGAATTGCAAGAATGAACTTTTGTACAGGCTGGGATGGCAGTGTTTGCACTGTCAGTATCTGCGTGTAGGCTAGCGGACGAGACTGTGAAAGTATTTCAAATACTCACAAAAAGGTGTTCTTTATTTTCGTAAGCCTCTGTTTTAAGAAGATACTGAAGTGAAAAAACTTGTTTTTTCACTCCTGATGCGCAAGCTTACGTTAATTCTTTCACAGTCTCGGACGTTTTTTGCATGTCCACGCCTCAGTCAGCGGTTCAATAAACGCGTAGCACCCAATCTTGCACCCATACGTTTCGATGGTGAATTGGCTATAGCCACATCCGCCTATATCTAAACACCTAACGCCTTTACGGCTTGCCTATTAGCATTTGCCGTAAAGCCTGTGCGATGTCTTCAGCCAATTTGCCTAGGCATTGGCTTTGGGCTGATACCATCACGCCGTAATCGGTTGTGGACGCGGGCAGTTGGTAGGCAGAGCGTTTGCTGATGCTGGGCAAGCCATTATGTTTGATGGCCCATTGCGCCACTAAGCGGCTTTGGCCTTGGGCATCGATATGAAACTCCAGTATGTCTATATCGATCTGGTAGTCGGGGCTTAGGCGTTGCGCCCACGGATAGCGCACCAGCCGGTCTGTGCCGAGTAGGCGCGGCAAGGCTTGGTATAAGGCCAAGGCGATGTTTTGGTCCAAGCGTTCGGCCCAACGGTGGTCTTCTGCAAGCTGGTATTGGTGGTCAGAAATAGCCGCGACGAGTTGCGGGCGATTGAGGTATTCAGGGATGCGGATAGCTCCTAAGCCAATTAAGGGGCTGGGGTTTGTGGCGATTTTGCTGGCATCGCCGCTCTGGGTTTGGGCGGTTAGCCGATAAAATTGTGTGGGTTTGCTGTCGCGTACACAGCCGCTAAGGGCCGCTGCCACCAGCAATATCCCATAAGCACGCACGGTGGCGGTGGTCGGTTTCATGGTGTTTTAGTCCTTGCCGTAAATAAGTGAATCGGGATGGCGTTCCAGATAATCGGTCAGTGTTTTGGTGGATTGTGCGGCATCGCGCAAGGCTTCCAGCGATTGCCAAAGCGGCGCGTCAGGTGCGGTTAAGGTTTCTACCGAACCTAAGGTGTGCTTGGATTCTTGCAATACCCCTGTGGCGGTTTCTAGGGCTGTTGTAGCTTGGGTTAGGGCTTTTTCGGTGGAAGCCAATACGGGGCGTATATCGTGGCCAAAATCTTTTATCAAGCCTTTGGTTTCTATGGTGGTGTCATTCATATTCGCCAGCAACGGCACTAAATCACGGTTGAGGTTGGCGATGAGTTTTTCGGTCTCGCCCAAGCTTTGGGCCAAGGC
>JABFST010000053.1 GCA_013140465.1 Methylococcaceae bacterium | reverse complement strand
AAATAAACCCACTGCGGAGAAGAAGCTTCTCTGCTTCTTTCGCGGTAAGCCTTGGATATTCAGGCATGGATAGCCACTTCTATAGGGGATATGATTACCTTGCGCTTTTGAAGTGCATGTAATTCTTCCGTTTTAAGGCTTTCCAAATATAGTTCAGCAGCCTCTTGAATATTCAAAAGCACTTCTTCATAAGTATTGCCTTGCGTAACGCAGCCTTTTAATTCAGGAATTTGGGCAAAATAGCCAAATTCGTCTTTTTCGATAACGGCATTCAAAATCATGGAAATTATTCCTATGCTTAAAATAAAGATTGACCCAGCCGTAGGTCGGGCAAACGTCTTTTTGTTTGCCCGACAAATTAGCGAAGAAGAATGTCGGGCAACGATAAAGCCGTTGCCCGACCTACCCGGCTTACTTAATGGCAGTGTTGCCAGAGCTTGGGTACGAGAAATACGGCTATCGCCTATTGCGCCCTACGGATTACACCTTACGCGTTGACCCCATTGATTTAAATCAATCGAGTCTGACCCCATTGATTCCTGACCCCAGTTATTCCTGTTTAATTTACTCTGACCCCAGTTATTCTACTCTGACCCCAGTTATTCATCTAATATCAGCTACTTGCTTGATTTAAAACCACTATTGCCAGCCCCCCCCCACCTTACACGTGTAGGTTTTTAATAAAAAGTGTGACGAGACAGAGCGTTGAGGTAAATTGATGAGAGCCATCAACATCTATTTACCGGAGGTACCGCCATGTCTCGCCACCCAGAACTATACCAATGGATCGACACCGTTGTCATGCGATTTCCCTCGCTCAGCAAGCCTCAGGCTTTGGGGTTGGCGCTATGGAGTTTCGGCATGGTCATTGCGCGGTCGTGCAGCTTAACAGCGGTGGCCGATGTGTTGGCGCCACTGATGGGGAAGTCATACAACACGATGCGTGAAAGGCTGCGCGACACCTACCGGGAAGCGGACGCGAAAGCCGGGGAACAACGCAAGGAACTCGATGTTGGCGCATGCTGGGCACCTTGGCTGGCGTGGCTATTGGATGGCTGGTCGGGTCGCCAGATTGCGGTTGCCATAGATGCGACCAGTTTGGGGGACCGTTTTGTGGTGCTGGCTATCAGTGTCGTCTATCGCGGCTGTGCCGTGCCGGTGGCATGGAAAATCTTAAGGGCCCAGGAGAAACACGCGTGGAAGCCTGAATGGCTGTCATTGTTGAAACGGCTCCAAGGCCTTTTGCCCGCGGACTGGACAGTCATCGTGCTGGCAGACCGTGGCTTGTACGCGAAGTGGTTGTTTGAAGCCATCGTTGAGCTGAAATGGCATCCGTTTTTGCGCGTCAACACCGGGGGTTCGTTTCGCCCCGAGAACGGGTTTCACTGGCGGCCATTTATCGGGTTAGTCCCTGCCAAAGGCCGCCGTTGGCAGGGACGGGGAACTGCATTCAGGGGCAAGAACAGCCAGTTGCGCTGCACGCTGCTGGGCTACTGGGGCGAAGAACACCAAGACCCTTGGCTAGTGCTTACCGATCTGGCGCCCGAATGCGCCGATGCCTGCTGGTACGGCTTAAGGGCCTGGATAGAACAAGGCTTCAAGCACAGCAAACGGAGTGGTTGGCAGTGGCAACATACGCGTATGGGTGACCCTGCACGGGCGGAGCGCCTGTGGATGGCGATTGCCATCGCCACATGGTGGCTGCTGTCTGTGGGTGGCGAAGCGGAAGCCCAAGCCGACACGCCGTTGGGCATCAAGGAACCTTCGGTTCCTGATGCGGTACGCCGACGCGGAAAACGCTGGCGGATAGTGGGTATTTTCCAGCACGGTTGGAATTTAATTATTGCGGCTTTGCTTAACCATCAGTTGCTCCCTGTCAAACCGGGCCGACCGGAGGCGTGGCCTAAGTTACCGGAAACCAATCAGGCGGCTTGGGTTACTGCGGTTGGGTGCGCGGGGTGAAAAAACCTACATGTGTAAGCCACCCCCCCCCCGTATTTTATAATGGGTCGTCTTTATTGCCCGCCTTATCCGCAGCATCGACATTTCGTATGGTCTAGAGCTGCTGTAAGCCCCGCCCTAGCCAATTTACATCTCTATTTTATGAGCCTTAAGCATGACTAAAATCACCCAAATACTTCGCACCCTGCCTTTGCTAGTCCTAGCCGTGGCAGCAAACACTGCCCACGCTTCCACGATAGTGGCACCAAACGCCTACGATGCCACCGCTGGCAATGTGGCCAATAATACGGCGATCAACTCAAGCGCGCGTACTTATGAAATGCAAATTGCCGCTAGCCAGCTGGCGGGCATGGCGGTAGGCAGCAGCATCAACGGCTTGGCTTGGCGGCTAGCAAGCAATGAACCCGCAGCAAGTGGCGTCCGCAATTGGAGTGACTTTGAAATCACCCTAGGCCAAGCTGCTAACACTATCGCGGGCATGAGCACCACCTTTGCCGCTAATCTGCTCAACCCAGTGTTAGTGCGCGATGGCGCATTGAGCTATGACCTTAGTGGTTTTAGCAATGCGGGAACGCCTAAGCCTTTCGCGCCCAGCATTAGTTTTTTTACGCCCTACACCTATTTGGGCGGCGATCTGGTGGTGCTGATTTCACACTCCATAGCCACTGGCGGCACTAATTCTTTCTTGGATGCGTTGAATACTGCAGCAGCCGGTTATGGCAGCGATTTTAAGGCGTTATCGGCTTCCACATTCAACGCTAGCACTGGCAACCAACAAAGCTTTGCCATCACCCAATTCGATTTCACCACCGCCTCTACGGCAGTCCCCGAACCGGAGTTTATGGCTTTGGTTGGCATCGGTATGCTGGGCCTGATGGCCCGCCGCCGCAAGCTGGCTTAAAACCAGCCACCTTGGGTTGCCGCGTTTTGGCAACCCATCTCCCCACTATGGCTTCCCCTTCCGCAACACCCCCACCAACCACAACGCTTCGTCCTTATCCATAAACGGTTGCCACGGTGGCATCGCCGTGCCTTTGCGCCCGTTAAGGATAGCCGTGTAGGTTGTGTTGCATCTTTTCGCAACCCAACAAACCGTGCGGGAATGTTGGGTTAGATTTATTCCCGCTTTCGCGGAAATAAATCGGCTCTTCCCGATTTCGTGGGGTAGCCACTACATGTAGTATAAGATAGCCGAACGCCAACAAGCTTACCGACCTACCTGCAACTAGGCAATAGACAATAAGAGAGTCATG
>JABFST010000188.1 GCA_013140465.1 Methylococcaceae bacterium | reverse complement strand
CCTTTCCAACCGCTGGTCTTGTATTTGCGCCGTATCCAGCCATTTTCCAAATACCAATGCGGCAGTTGTTCAGCCAACCGCTCGGCAACTTCTGTTTCGGTGTAGGTTTCGTCGTGTCCGCGTTGTCGCCAAGCCATAGCCTTTCCCCTTGTTTGTGTTGGTTGTCATAAAATGATTGTATCATCCCGTCACCCTGTTTTAACACCCTGCCTATGATGCGCCATTATTCATTTTCCCGCTGGGACGTGCTGCCTTTTGTTGCTGGCCTGTTGTACACCTTGGCATTCGCACCGTTTGATTATGCTTATCTTGCCCTTATTGCCCTGGCCTTGCTGTTTGCTTCTTGGCAGCAATGCAGCCCCAAACGCGCATTATTGCGCGGTTATCTGTTCGGTTTAGGGGCGTTTGGCTTAGGCGTGTCGTGGGTTTTTGTCAGTATCCATGATTTTGGCAAAGCGGGGGTGTTGAGTGCGGGCGTGTTGACCAGTTTGTTTTGTGGGTTTTGGGCCTTGTTTCCAGCCTTGGCAGCTTATGCCAGTGCCAAGCTGACAGCTTACACGCCAGATAGGTGGGCGGGCTGGCAGATGCCTATCGCTTGGTTAGCGGTAGAGTATGTCCGCAGCGTATGGGTATTGGACGGTTTTCCTTGGCTGCATAGCGGCTATGCGCAATTGGCAACGCCGCTCGCTGGCTATGTGCCTGTGTTTGGGCTCTATGGCGTAGGCTTGCTCGTGGCCCTAACCGCGAACGCCGCCGTAACCGCCATAACCCGCAAAGCGCAACGCGTGGCACTGTTGCTTGCCATTGCCTTGCTGTGGCTGATAGGCGGCGTGTTACAAACCGTGCGCTGGACTCATGCGCTAGGCGCACCGTTGCAAGTGTCACTCATCCAAGGCAATATCGCCCAAGACAAAAAATGGCGGCCCGAATTTAAGCTTGAAACCCTTAACTTTTACAAAACCGCCACCGAAGCGCATTGGGATTCTGCGGTGGTCGTGTGGCCTGAAACCGCAGTCCCCGCCTACTTATCGGCGGTTTATGACGGTTTTTTAAAGCCTTTAGAACAGGCGGCAAAAAGCCATCACAGCGATTTAATCGTCAGCCTGCCTGTCGAAGGCGATAGCGAGCAGATACGCTTTAATGCCGTCATGACCTTAGGCCGCAGTTCTGGATTGTATAAAAAACGGCATTTATTGCCGTTTGGCGAATTTCAGCCTTGGCAACCTGTGTCAGCTTGGGTGTTACAAAGCCTAGGCATCAGAATGGGGCATTTTACCCCCGGCGATGCTGACCAAACTTTGCTGGAAGCGGGCGGCTACCCGTTTGTGACCACCATTTGCTATGAAGACGTGTTTGGCGCACTGGGCTTAAACGGCGTGCCAGCAGCGGCGTATCTGGTCAATGTAACCAATGACGGCTGGTTTGGCGACACCCTAGAACCGCACCAACATATCCAGATGGCACAAATGCGCGCCTTAGAAACCGGACGATTTTTATTGCGTTCCGCCAATACCGGCCGCACCGCCATTATCGCCCCCGACGGTCATATCGTCAGCCAATTGCCCTTATTTACCGCCACAGTACTCACCGATACCATCACCCCGATGACAGGCTTAACCCCCTACGCCCGCTGGGGTGACATTCCCGCTATGATGGCGTGGCTGGTGTTGGTGGCTATGGTGATAAGGCCAGGAGCGGCAGTGCGCGGTTAATCTGGCTGATTTTGGGTTGGATTTGTGCTGAAGGTGCCCTGGATATGGCGCAAAAGCTGGCGTTAACACTTACATACGCCTGATGGCGCATCATTTGATCGAGTGTGTCTGTCTGTACAGAATTTTGATTTATTATCCGTGCAGAATTTTAATTTTTGCCCGTACTGTGTTTTAATTTTTTATCCGTGTAGAATTTTAATTTTTATCCGTACTGTGTTTTAATTTGTATTAATTTTTTTTCTATAATCCTGTAGAATAGAAAAGGTAAATTATTTCGTACAAATTTTTAATCTATAATTCTGTAAGTACCGGATCAAAGCACCACCCTAGCTACTAGAATGGTGCTTTAATTTAAAAAAATTTACATCTTTAGTAGTGCAAGAATGGCGATAAGCAAGATCATGACTGTAATCAGTCCATGCAAGCCGCCTTTTTCCAGCACTCTGTCAAAGAATGCGATCATAATTTGTCCTTATGATTGTGGTTACAAGGCCAACAAAGATTTTAAAAGTTTCAAAATCCAGTTGGGTTAAAAAGGGTGTCGCTTTGCCGAGCGATACCCTTACCCGTCCATTGTACAGGAAAATTGCGATGCAAGCTGTTTATGTGCCTAACCGCGAAAACTCTGACTATTTCCAAACCACCAAAGAACAACGCGCCCAGCTGTTGATAAAAGCCAATATCCTTGATAAGGACGGTTATTATGTGGAGCGTTTTTTTTCGGCAGAAACCATCAAAAAAGATAAGGCCAAACGCCAGGACAAATAAGCTTGTATTCATCAAAACCAGCCTATGTTTTTGGTTTTCATGGTCTTGAAGAAGAATCTGGCAAAAAAATTTTAATGGGCGAAGACATGCTGCGCCATAGCACAAACAGCTATGATTGGCTTGGTCACGGTGTTTATTTCTGGGAAAACAGCTACGAACGCGCTTGGCAATTTGCTAACGAGAAGCGTAAGCCCAAACTTGAAAAGCCTTTTGTGCTAGGCGCTATCATTGACCTTGGTGTTTGTTTTGACCTTCTGGATAAGAAGTGGCTGGATTTTCTGGGCAAGGCTTATCTTGATATGGAAATCGCCTTGTCCGAGGCGGGCAAAGATTTACCTAGCAATACCTCTTTCAATCAAAATGACTTTGACTTCAAAAAGCGCGAGCTTGATTGCGCGGTAATCCGTTATGCGGTTTTCTTAGCCCAAGAAGAACAAGGCATTAGCTTCGATTCTGTCAGGGCGGCTTTTTGGGAAGGCGAGGCGCTCTATCCCAATGCGGGATTTAAAACCCATAACCACATTCAACTCTCGGTAATAAATCCAAACTGCATTAAAGGGCTATTTATGCCCCGCGAAAAAGTTGATTCGGGTAGGTAAGGCTGTCTGAGGCTTAGTGTGTAGCGGAGATTTGCTGTTCTTTGCGGCTTGCTGGGTAAGGCCTTGTCATCAGCCTGATTACGGTCTGAGTTTAAACTGGCGGGTGCGTAAGAGACGCGATAAATCGCGTCTTTACGGGGTTTC
>JABFST010000207.1 GCA_013140465.1 Methylococcaceae bacterium | reverse complement strand
TGTTGGCGGCAAAAAGCGGCGCCGAACTCGGGACTTTGCCGCAACAATGGCCTAGGCTGGCAGAAATACCGTTTGATGCGGGCCACAAATTTATGGCGACGTTCCATCGCCATGACGACCAAATTATCGTATTTGTAAAAGGTGCGCCGGAAGTGTTGTTGGCGCGTTGTGCTAATGCTAACGAAGCCAATGCTCTAGCCGCAAACACGCGCATGGCGGGCAGCGGCTTACGCGTTTTGGGTTTTGCGTCCCGCGTTTTGCCCGCCGACGCATGGCAGCCTGAGGCGGATTTGTTTAGCCTTATCCAAGACCTTACGTTTGTGGCCTTGGTGGGGCTAATGGATCCGCCTAGGGCAGAAGCCAAAGCCGCCATTAAACTGTGCCAACAAGCGGGCATTGCCGTGAAAATGATCACAGGCGACCAAAAAATCACCGCGATGGCGATAGCCCAAGAACTGGGTTTATCCGGCTTGGCATTAGATGGGGAAGCGTTGGCAGAGATGGATGACGATGCCTTGGCGGCGTGCATCAACGACATCAGCGTGTTTGCGCGTACCGTACCCGCGCAGAAAGTCAGGATCGTCAACGCCCTAAAAGCCTATGGGCATGTCGTGGCGATGACAGGCGATGGTGTCAACGATGCCCCCGCCTTAAAAAGCGCCGATATAGGCATCGCTATGGGCAATAGCGGCACTGACGTGGCGCGTGATGCGGCTACCCTGATCCTGACCGATGACAATTTTGCCAGCATTGTCACCGCTGTTAAGGAAGGGCGCGGGATTTACGACAATATGGTTAAGTTTATCCGCTTCCAGCTATCCACCAATATGGGTGCTATTATCGCCGTCGCGGTTGCCCCTATGTTGGGGATGCCCGTGCCGTTTTCCGCGATCCAATTGTTGTGGATCAACATTATTATGGATGGCCCGCCAGCGATGTCATTAGGCGTAGACCCTGTGCGTGCGGGCTGCATGAACGAAGCCCCACGCCCGCCGCAAGCGCGTATACTGTCAATGCAACGCTTTGGTAATCTGTTAAGTTATGGCCTGACGATGGCAGTCGGGACTTTAGGCGTTTTCTATTACGCCTTGCACACAGGCGATGTGCTTCATGCCACAAGCTTGGCGTTTACCACGTTTGTGTTATTTCAAGTGGGCAATATCTTTAACGCCCGCGCCGAAAAAACCACGGCTTTTAACGCCTATTTTTTGACCAACCCTATGCTGTGGCTAGCCCTTGCTGCGATAGTGCTGCTGCAAATAACCGTCGTGCATTGGCCTGTCGCCCAAGAGTTGTTCCATACCACCGCGCTCAGCCTACCCGACTGGGGGCTGGCGAGTGCCGTCGCCAGCTCGGTGCTGGTATTGGAAGAATTGCGCAAACGCCTACAGGCCTTATTTTTCCATGACTAAATCGGATGCTTTTGTACCATGAATAACCTGGCTCTTATCGTTGTCGCCCTCTTGCTGGTGGCACTGAACGGCTTTTTTGTCGCCGCCGAATTTGGGCTGGTCAAGCTGCGCCAAACGCGCATTAGGGAAATTGCCAAAACCCGGGGCTGGCGCGGACGCATCTTAGGCAAAGTCCATAGCCAACTTGATGTCTATTTGTCGGCTTGCCAATTAGGCATCACCTTAGCCTCTTTGGGTTTGGGCTGGGTCGGCGAACCCGCGTTTGCGGGCCTGATACAGCCGCTGTTGCAAAAACTGGGCATAGCCTCGGTAGAGCTGATCCACGGCATTGCTTTTGCCTGTGCCTTTACCCTCATCTCATTTTTACATATCGTCGTCGGCGAGCTGGCTCCCAAATCCTTGGCGATACGCAATCCAGAACGCGTCGGCCTGTGGAGTGCAGCACCGCTGTATAGCTTTTATTGGCTGATGTACCCTGCAATCTGGGTGCTAAACACCAGCGCCAATTTAGTGTTGCGCGTGCTGACCTTAAGCCATGTGCATACCCATGAGTCCCACTACTCGGCTGATGAGCTTAAGCTGATCTTGCGCGGCAACCCGTCGGACGACCGCTTTAGCCATGATGAATGGAATATCTTGGCGAAAACCCTGGATTTTAGTGAGCTGGAAGTGGCAGATCTGATGCGCCCCCTGCATGAAATGTCCGCGCTATATCGCAGCCAAACCACCGCCGCCAACCTCAAAACCGTTTACGCAAAACGCTATAGCCGTTATCCCTATTTTGACAGCAATGGCATCGACGTTTTAGGCGTGATCCACCTCAAAGATTTGTTTTTTGCCCAACAAAACGGCAAAACCCCTGAAGACTTGCAGCCGTTTCTGCGCCCTATCCAATATTTTCACAAAGACACTCCCGCCTTGACCTTGTTCCGGCATTTTCGCTTAGGAACCGCGCATTTTGCCTTGGTCGGCGAACCCGGGCAAATGCCGGAGGGCTTTATCACCCTCGACAATTTGCTTAGCGCAATGGTGGGTGAAATCCGCGACGAATTTCGCCAAAACAGCAATGATTGGACCCGGCAAGAAGACGGCAGCCTAATTGTTAAAGGCAGCTTGACCATTTTTTCGCTAGAGCGGATTTTGGGCATCGATATAGAAAATGAAGAGCTAGAGCTGGAAGACGAAGTGTCTATCGGCGGACTGATTATGTCGAAACTGCAAGATGTCCCTAAAGAAGGCCAAAAAATCGAATTTCGGCAATTTGTCATGGTGGTAACAAAAATGCACGGCCCGCGAATATTGCGCGTGCATGTGTTTCCAGACCAAGAGTATGAACCCTAGCGATAAGCATCTGCACAAATCGTTATGGCGGATTGGTGTTCACCCGTCCGTATTAAGCGATAGCCCTATTACGCTGTAAGCTAACGAACTTGAACACGATTATCTAAAATTATATATAATGCGGGCTAGTCGATTCAGCTTACAACGGATATTTTTATTATGACCCTAAAGTATTACGACAGCCCTTTTCACGTCACGCATGATGAAGAAACCGCCAGCAAAATGGTGATGAAAATGGATTTAGCGATCATGCTAAGCCGTTTAATCGCAAACAAACAATGGACGCAAGCCCAAGCTGCCGCACAACTGGGTGTCAAACAATCACGCATCTCTGATTTGGTGAACGCCAAAATTGAGAAATTCACCATTGATGCCTTGTTTGATATGCTGGATAAGCTGGGTTTTCAAGTCAGCTGGGATATGCCGAACTTACAAAAAGCTACTGTGGTTATAACAACTAAGGCTCAATGAGCT
>JABFST010000186.1 GCA_013140465.1 Methylococcaceae bacterium | reverse complement strand
TTATGGCTGACTTTAACGCACTCACGGGCATAGCCCTCGATCCTGTCTATACTGGAAAAATGATGTACGCACTTTATGACTTACTCAAACAACAACGCTTTGCCGCTGGGCAGAGCATTATTGCGCTACATACGGGTGGCTTGCAGGGCAACCGGGGTTTTATCTGATGGAGCGCGTGTTAGAACCTGAACTCATGGTCGCCGAACAGCAAGTCAGCGCTTATGCCCAAGCTGATTTTTCTGTACCCGACAGCGATTTTATCCAGCGCATCACTGCCTTGGTCAACAACCCCGATTTTAGCGGCACAGCCTTGGATTTAGGCTGCGGCCCGGGGCATATCAGTTGCCGTTTTGCACGCGCTTTCCCGTTGGCACAAGTTCACGCGCTGGATGGCTCCAGCACCATGTTGGCTTATGCCCAAGCGGCTTTAGTGCCAGAATTGTCGCCGCGCGTGCATTATCTTGAAGGCATCTTGCCGGATGTCATATTGCCGCAATCCGGCTATGACATCATCTTTAGTAATAGTGTCTTGCACCATTTGCCCGACCCGCAAACGCTATGGCAAACCATCAAACGCTACGCCAACCCGGGCACGCGTGTGATGGTGATGGATTTGTTGCGCCCCGACAGCACCGAAGCCGCGCAACACCTAACCGACACTTATGCCGCCAACGAACCCGAGGTGTTACAACATGATTTTTACCATTCCCTGTTGGCAGCCTTTACCCTAAAAGAAATTATTGCCCAATTGGCACTAGCGGGTTTGACCTTTGATGTCGTACAAACCAGCGACCGCCATGTAGTCATTACTGGCGTTATCCCCGAAAGCTTAAGGAACGAAATGGACATTAACGAAACCCAGCCCCCCATTAATTTAGACAGCCCAGAACTCTACATCAACCGCGACTTAAGCTTATTGGAGTTTAACAAGCGCGTGTTGGCACAAGCCAAAAATGAAGCCGTACCGTTATTGGAACGGCTTAATTATTTGTGCATATCCTGCTCAAACCTAGACGAATTTTTTGAAGTGCGGGTCGCCAGTGTCTTAGAAATGGCGGCTATCGACCCTAAAGCCATCGGCCCCGACGGTTTGACCCCCAAAGAGCAATTGGAGCAAATCTCCATCAATGCCCATAAATTGGTCGAAGAACAATACCAAGTCTTAAACGAAATCTTAATCCCCAAGCTTGCCGCCGAAAACATCCGTTTTATCCGCCGCACCGAGTGGACCGACGCACAGCTCAAATGGTTGTCGGATTATTTTAATGATGAGCTGTTGCCAATCTTAACCCCCGTCGGCTTGGATTCCGCCCATCCCTTCCCGCGCATCCTCAACAAAAGCTTAAACTTCATCATCTCGCTAACTGGCAAAGATGCCTTTGGCAGAAACAGCGGACGCGCCATTTTGCAAGCCCCGCGTGCCTTGCCGCGCGTGGTGCAACTGCCCGCCGAAGAAACCGCCAGCGGGCCGGCCGACTTTGTGTTTTTATCATCGATTATCCACGCGTTTGTCAGCGAATTGTTTAACGGCATGACCGTAAAAGGCTGCTACCAATTTAGGGTCACGCGTAACAGCGACTTTTTTGTCGATGACGATGCCATCGACGATTTGTTGCTGGCTGTGCAAGGCGAATTGGCGATGCGCAATTACGGCGACGAAGTGCGTTTGGAAATTGACCGCCAATGCCCTGAAGACACGGTAAACTTTCTGCTCGACCGCTTTGATATGACCCGCGACCACCTGTATTTGGTGGACGGCCCGGTCAATTTAAACCGCATCCAAGAAGTCAATGGCTTGGTGGATCGGCCTGACCTGAAGTTTGTGCCGTTTAAGCCCAGCATCCCCTCACAACTCAGCCGCAACAAAGACATGTTTGCCGCGATTAAGCGCCATGACATCTTATTGCACCACCCGTTTGAATCGTTCTCGCCCGTGGTGGAATTTTTGCGCCAAGCGTCAGCCTCGCCGGATGTGCTGGCTATCAAACAAACCCTGTACCGCACAGGTGCCGATTCGCCGATAGTCGCGGCCTTAATTAAAGCCGCGCGGGCGGGCAAAGAAGTGACCGTGGTGATTGAATTACGCGCCCGCTTTGATGAAAAAGCCAATATCGATTTGGCCTCTAAACTCCAAGAAGCCGCCGTCCATGTTGTGTATGGCGTGGTCGGCTATAAGACCCACGCCAAAATGTGCCTGGTGCTACGCCGTGAAGGCAAAGAATTACGCAATTATGTGCATTTGGGTACAGGCAATTACCACCCCAAAACCGCCCAGATTTACACCGATTACGGCCTGTTTTCCTGCGACAAAGAATTGGGTGATGACGTGCGGCGCGTGTTTGCGCAACTGACCAGCCTAGGCAAAGTGACCAAGCTGAACAAACTGCTGCAATCGCCGTTTACCCTGCACAAAGGCATCTTAGAAAAAATTGAGCGGGAAATTAACCACGCCAAAAATGGCAAACCCGCAAAAATCATCATCCAAGTCAACGCCATTGTCGAAGAGCAATCCATCCAAGCCCTGTACCGCGCCTCGCAAGCAGGGGTTGAAGTCAAGCTGATCGTGCGCGGCATCTGCTGCCTGAGGCCGGGCATTCCAGGTATTTCTGAAAACATCGAAGTGCGCGCCATCATCGGGCGGTTTTTAGAACACGCGCGTATCTACGCATTTGCCAATGACGGCAACCAAGAAGTCTATGCCTCCAGTGCCGACTTAATGAACCGCAATATGTTCAGGCGCGTGGAGATATGCTTCCCGATAGTCAGCAAACGCCTGTATAACCGCATCTTGCACGACTTGGACTACTACTTGAAAGACAACACCCAAGCCTGGCTGCTACAACCCGACGGCTGCTATCTGCAATTGCTGAACGTCAGCAACGACGAACCCGTGCAGGCACAATCTGAAATCTTAAACGAATTGCTAGCACCCTAATGATAGCCGCCAATACCATCGCCCAACTCGGTGCGCCCGTGCTGCGCCTTATCGCCAGCACTATCACCGACATCCATAGCCCCGAAACCCAAGCCCTCATCGAAGCAATGCAAACCACCTTAGCCGGCACCTCGGGTGTCGGCTTGGCGGCGCCGCAGATAGGCGTGTCCAAACGCTTGCTCATCGTTGCCTCGCGGCCCACCGCACGTTACCCTAACGCGCCGTTAATGCCGCCCACGATTATGATAAACCCCTGCTATACCGCCCTTTCCCCACACCAAGCCAAAGACTGGGAAGGC
>JABFST010000445.1 GCA_013140465.1 Methylococcaceae bacterium | reverse complement strand
AACTATTGTAGAGACGCGATTTATCGCGTCTCGATTTATCGCGTCTCGATTTATCGCTTGATTTATCGCGTCTGTCATATTTGCGTGTCCGTCAGCAGTGGGTCGCTATCGGAGACGCGATAAATCGCGTCTCTACGGTCTGCCTCGTTACCAAGCTCTGCTTGACGATTCAACTACGCCAAGCGGAGCTTGGTCATAGGCATTCCCAAACTGGAGTTTGGGAACGAGAAATTGCCGTGCCGCCGCGTAAAACGTCTAAAGCCGTTTTACTCCAAGTGCTCTGGCAAGGGCGGCGGGGTTATCGGCACATCTTTTAAATCTACCCCGATTTTACCCGCTTTAACCGCAAAGCTTAGGGGCTTGCCTTGCCGTTGCACGATAAGTTTCTTCGGTGTGGCATTAGGTTTTTCTGGCCCACGGATTTTATCAAATTCATCAATCGTAGAGATGGCTTTGCCATTGTAGCTGAGCAACACATCACCCGCTAAAATGCCTAAAGCCTCAGCTTGGCTAGCCGCCAGCACGTTTTGGACTTGCACTTGCACACAGGCGGACGGTGCTGGTTTTGTTTTGCCCAATGCCGATAACACCGCACGTTTATGTTCAATCAATTCGGTTTTGGCTGATGCTGATAACTGGTCTTCCCGGCAGGTGGCGGCTTGTAAATACGCCCAAGCCAATGGGCTTTGACCTAAGTTATGCAGAACCCAGGCCACACTGTCCAAAACAAAGGCATTATTGGGATCTAAGGTATAAGCCTGTTTCAGCAATGGGTAAGCAGCTGCATATTTTTTGCTAAAGTACACAAGCCTTAAGCTTACGATGTATAACTCTAAAACGTTGGTCTGGTCAGCTAGGCTAGCGGCTAGCAACAAATCCTTATCCACAGCGGCTTGTAGCTGAAAGCGGCTGGCCCATTGTGAACGCGCGACCAGCAAGCTGGCATTAGGCAAAGGCAAGGCCAACACCTGTTGTTGCAAGGCACTTAGGTCGGCCTTGGGGTTTTGGCTGCTTAATACGTTGCTGTAAGCGTCAGCCACTGCTAGTAAATCACTTAAGGCCGCCGATTTGTCTACACTATTGTTTAGCACTTTTTCTGCACTAGCCAAGGCCAGCTGATAGGAGGTCAAGGCAGTAGGCAGATTGCCTAACCGTTATTGCAATTTTGCTTGTAGTTGATAACTTTGTAAGGCGGCTTGTTGGATTTGCACATCATCAGGATATTGTTTAAGCAAAGGCTGGCCTAAGGTCTCGGCTTCGCGGTAGGCTTGTTGTGCGGCGGCTAGGGCGTTTTTCTGTAGTAGCAAGGTGCTGGTTTTAGCCAAATAATCTTGCCATAACACTAAGCGTGTGCGTTTTTGTTCGTTAAGGTCGTGGTTAAAAGCCAATGGTTCTTGATAGGCAAATTGGTACAACAACAAACGCCCTGCTGTTAGCGGCACTGCCACGAGGCACACATTTAGGCAACGGAAATCAAAGTCCCATAATGGCGTGGGATAGCCAGCATTAGTCGGCAGCCGTAAGCTAAACAACTCACTGCCTACATCGGTAGTCCAAAATTTAACCGTGGCATCGCTGCTTACCGTAGCCAGGGTGCGGCTGTCGGGGCTAAACAGGGATTTGAATACTGTGTTTTCATGCCCGACTAAGGCGAGGGACTGCTGGGTTTGGGTGTTAAACAAGCTGGCAAAGCCACGGCCTACCTGGCTAATCTGTTGTTGGTCGGGGCTTAGGCTGACCCACATAACTTCCTCCTTAGCTTTAGGCAGTTCGCTGAGTAAGGTGGCGGGCTGGGTTGTTATAGCCCACCATTTGCTAATCCTATCATCGATACCACTGCTTAATAGCTGGGTGCCGCTGTTATTGAACACGACGCTGGCAACATTGCCGTCATGGGCTTTAAAAAACTGGGGTTGGTTTGGCTGGCTTAAGTTGTACAAACCTATCTGTCCATCATAACTGGCAGTGGCTAGGCTAAGGCTATCGGGGGCAAAAGCTAGGCCGTGGATAGCAGCCGAATGCCTTGTAAGAGTGGTTTGCTCTTGTAAGCCCCATGCTGGCTTAGCCGCTGTACCTGCCTTAAGCCGCCAGATTTTGGCGGTATAGTCAAAACTACCCGATGCCAATAAATCGCCTGTGCGATTAAACGCCAATCTTTGTACTTTATCTTTATGGGCTGTAGCATGTTGTACAACAGCCAAGCCCGTGTCAGGGTTATAGAGTGATAAGCCGCCATTGGCAAAACCGACCGCAACTGTGCTTAAGTCGGGGCTGATTGCTGCGCTACGCGGTTCGTTAGGCAATACTAGGTTTTGTTGATAAGGCAAGTCCAGATCCCAACGCCGCACTGTGCCATCATTACTGGCAGAAAACAGCTGGTTGGCATAGGTCGCCAGTTGGTTAATGCCAGACGTATGGCCTTGCCATAGCCGTAAGCTAACGCCGCTGCGGGTATCCCAAAACCGCAGTGTATGGTCAAAACCACCTGACAGCAGATAATCGCCTTTACCTAAAAATTGGGCGGCATACACGTTGTTGTTATGCCCGTTTAATACCCCTAAAGCTTCGCCCGTGGCTACCGACCATAAGCGCAAGCTTTTATCCTCGCTGCCTGTCAGCACCGTTTGACTGTCGGGGCTAAAGGCGACGGCAAACACTTTGCCCGTATGGCCTTGCAAAACCTGGCGTGGCTGGCCTGTAGACACTTGCCAAATTATCGCCGTACCGTCATAAGATGCACTCGCGAGTAACTCCCCAGTCGCGTTAAAGCTAAGCCCACGCTCGGCAATCGTCTGGCTGTGTTTTTTTAAGGTGGTTTTGAGTTTGCCAGTTTTTAACTCCCATAAGCTGATGTTATTATCCACACCACCACTGGCTAGCGTCAGGCCATCGGGGCTAATCGCGATAGCCCGCACTTTATCGGGTGCTTGCCAAGCCGTTAGTTGGCTGAACTGATGCTGGGCATCTTGTTGCCAAACGATGATTTTTTTATCGTCACCTGCGCTGATGAGTTGTGTGCCATTGGGGGTGTAGGCGATGCTGCGAACGCTATTTTCTTGCGACGACCCTGCCGTCGCATGACCGACTAAACGCTGTAACAACTTGCCTGTCGCGACCTCAACAATCACCAGCGTACCTTGTTCACCCGCTGCCGCCAGCGTTTGCCCATCGGGGCTGACAGCGAGAGTTTGCAAAGGATAACCCGCACCCTCATACACTTGTTCAGCAGCCCCACCTTTAAG
>JABFST010000267.1 GCA_013140465.1 Methylococcaceae bacterium | reverse complement strand
TTTAAAGGTGTCATCACGCGCCCGCAAGGTCGAGCCTGTGAGCGTCAGGCGTTTAAGCATTAGCGTCCAAAGGTTTAGCTCGGTTTTTGCACCTTGCTGGATCGCAATTTGCACCAAGCGACCGTCAGCCGCCAAACACTTGATGTGTTTGGGGAAATAATCGCCGCCCACCATATCCAGCACGACATTAACGCCCTGTTGCTGGGTAAGGCGCAAACATTCGGCAACAAAGTCTTGGGTTTTGTAGTTGATTGCCGCATCCGCCCCCAAAGCCAAACAATACTGGCATTTAGCCTCAGAACCCGCCGTGCAAATCACCGTAGCCTGAAATGCCTTGCCCAGTTGGATTGCGGCAGCCCCTATGCCACTGCTGCCGCCTTGCACCAGCAGGGTTTCATGGGGCTTGAGTTGGGCGCGGTCAAACACATTGCTCCATACGGTAAAAAAGGTTTCGGGTATGGATGCGGCCTCTTGCAACTGCCAACCTATAGGAATGGGCAAGCACAACACCGCCGATGCCAAGCAATACTCGGCATAGCCGCCGCCTGTCACCAATGCGCATACTTGGTCGCCTAGGCGCAGATGTTGCACGGCTGCACCCACTGCCACCACAGTACCTGAAATTTCTAGGCCAGGAATATCGCTCGCCCCTGCGGGTGGCGGATACACGCCTAAGCGCTGCATCACATCAGGACGGTTGACCCCAGCCGCAGCGACTTTAACCAACACTTGGTGCGGCAAAGGCGTAGGCATCGGGCGTACACAAAGCTGTAGCGCAGCCTCGGTTATTTCAATGGCACGCAGGGTTTTGGGCAGGGACATGGCGAAAAGGCTGATCGGGAAAGGGGATATTATAGTGACAAACAGCGGATAGTGGCAGGATAAAGACCTGCGAGATTTATAAAACCTCGCAGGTCAGCGACTACTAGCAACTGCATTTAAGCTGCATTCATCTTGACTCTGCATAATGTCCACCAAGGCCAACATCCACTCAGGACATAGGCTTAGGTTTAACAACTTTATGAGAGGTCAGTATGAAAACATTATTAGTTTTAAGCACTGTAGCCGTTTTGGCTTTTGCGGGCATCGCGTCGGCTGACGGGTACGGATACGGTGATGGCTATGGTCACAGACATCACCACAGGCATCATCGCCATCACCGTGAATATGATGAGCGGGTCGGTTACTATCCTGAGCCACCTGCGCCGATTATTTATTATCCACCGCCGCCTGTGCACTATTATCAGCAACCGCCAGTGCTGTATTACCCCGCTCCCCATCCTATAGACCCACGCATGGCGCAGGGCTTGGTGGGCGGCATTATTGGCGGCGCAGTCGGCTATCAATTAAGCGGTGGCGACCCTGTTGCTGCGGGTTTAGGCGCAGCAGCGGGCAGCTATTTGGGGCATGGCACAGGGCGGCGATGGTAAGGCCGCTTAGCTTTCATCCAGCAATTGCGCACGCGCAGTCGCCAATAACTGTAGCTGTTCGGCATTGACTTTGGGGAAACTCAGGTCTAAGCCGCGCAAAGCAGAAACAATGACTTCCGCCACGAGTGCGCGGGTCACCCATTTATGGTCGGCGGGTATGATATGCCAAGGTGCGTACTCGGTGCTGGTGGCATTGATGGCTTGTTCATAAGCTGCCATATAATCATCCCAATGGGCGCGCTCGGCAAGATCGGCGGCGGAAAACTTCCAGTTTTTTTCTGGTCGCTCCAAGCGTTCCATAAAGCGCTTTTTTTGGGTTTTTTTGGAGACATTCAAAAAAAACTTTAATACTATCGTGCCATTGCGCTGCAAATGGCGTTCAAACGCGTTAATGTCTTGGTAACGGTCTTGCCAAAATGAAGGCCCTATAGGCTGGTCGGGCAACGCCTGGATGAGTTCAGGATGCACTTTAACCACTAACACGTCTTCATAATACGAGCGGTTAAAAATGCCGATACGCCCCCTTTCCGGCAAACTTTTCATAAATCGCCACAAAAAATTATGGTCCAGCTCTTCTGCCGAGGGTTTTTTAAAACTAAACACTTGGCAACCTTGGGGATTTACGCCTGACATCACATGTTTGATAGTGCCGTCTTTACCCGCCGCATCCATCGCCTGAAACACTATCAGCAATGAATAACGGTCATCGGCATAAAGCAATTGCTGCATGTTGGACAACTCGGCCAAACTTTGCTCCAGCATCGCGCTGGCTTTTTGTTTTGATTGTTCTTTGCCCAGTTCCTTTAAGCCTTCGGCCTGCATCCATCCGGTATCATAATCTTTAAGGCGGATTTTTTTGCCGGGCGTAACCCGAAACGGTGTTAAATCGGTGGGTTTTGCCATCATAAACTCCTCTGTATATAGGTTGGGGCAATGTCTGCTGAATTGCCCAACTAGTTTGCCTTAGAATGAATCAGGATACCGTACCTTAAAGATTTGCAGTGTTTTTTAATCGCGCCTTAACGCCAATCATACCGCGTGTTTGCAGGTTTTTAGGCTAAAAAAATAATCTTAGGTGGTTGTGTGGCAAATGCTTTTTAAGGCACTCAGATCACTTAAGTTATGACATAAGTTAAATGACTGTGGCATAATGGATAAAAAGTGTAGCTATTATGCTACTCAACGTTCTGGACTTCCAGAACCAAGGAAGGGGAATAGTGGAATAGGTGGTTTTATTTCGCGGAATACCGTTTTATTTTAAAGTTAATTTTAGGGGACTACACTATGTTAAAAAAACACTTACTGGCTGCGGCTGTATTAAGCAGCATCAGCTACTTGCCGGCTGCCCACGCGGATGAAGCCGTTGACACCCGTTGGTATGTCGCGCCATTTGGCACTTTTATCCAACCAGGTGGCGACCGCAGTGCCGACAACGGCTGGGGCGGCGGCATGGGCTTCGGCAAAATGCTTGATAAACACTTTAACGTTGAACTCAAAGGTTTTTATCAAGGTTTGGACGGCGACAATGGCAACGGTGCTTGGGATCTGACTGGCGGCAGTGCTGACATCCAGTATTTCATCAACCGCGACACCTTTTCACCGTACACGGTTTTGGGCTTAGGCGCGATGAACTCTAGCCACAACGGCGGCAGCGGCGTTGGTTTTATCGGCGAAGCAGGGGCCGGTTTTACCTACGAAGTGTGTGACAACTTCTTAATCCGTAGTGACGTGCGTTACCGCTACAACCAAAACTTTAATGCCGACTTGCAAGCTGGCACTAACGAATTCCATGACATGGTGGTCAACTTAGGTT
>JABFST010000239.1 GCA_013140465.1 Methylococcaceae bacterium | reverse complement strand
ATGATCGTCGATGACTTGCCATCACCTTGGCGTTTGGCTTGCCAAATGATCGTCAGGGACGAAGACATCTTGGTTGAATATTAACCATGTCCCCCTTACGCCAACTGCATGACGAACGGGCCTTGTATTATGCCCAATTGTCGTTAAGCGACCTACCGCCCAAGCTGCAATGGCTGGCACAAATGGTTGCCAGTTGGCGTGTCGGTTTAGGGGTGTTGCCGGATTACCTGGGTCTAACACCCGAACAGTTTACCCAACTGGTGGACTGTTATTTCCCTGACCAACACCTGCCCGCCCAAGCCGTGTCAGGCAGCCAACTAGACTTTAGCCGGATGCTGGAACGCGAGGATTTGGTGAACTTGCTCAGCCAATACCGCCGCTCTGATGATCCAGAAAACCAATGGCTCATCAGCATACTGGTCGCGGGCTGTTTAGGCCAAGACCATTTATGGCAAGATTTAGGCTTGTGGTCACGCACCCAACTCAGCGAATTACTGCATGACAACTTCCCTGCCCTAGCGGCAAAAAACACCCAAGACATGAAGTGGAAAAAGTTTTTGTACAAACAACTGTGCGAAGCCGAAGGCTTGTTTTTATGCCGCGCCCCGTCATGCAGCGTGTGCGTAGATTACCCAAAGTGTTATGGGCCTGAGGTTTGAGGTTTGGTGTGGGTGGTGTATGCGCTTTTTTGTGGGCTTAGGATCGAACACCGTAGAGACGCGATTTATCGCGTCTGGATTTATCGCGTCTGGATTTATCGCGTCTGTAATATTTGCGTTTCCGTCAGCAATTGGGACACTACTGGAGACGCGATAAATCGCGTCTCTACAGTCTCATCTCCCCTGAAACACATGCCCAACCCGACGATATGTGCGGTTGACGCTTTGGGTGTAAACACCATTGAGGGCGGGCTATACAACCCAATTCTCAACAGCCATTCCGTATAACTCAAAATCAGAAACATTGTTTGTTACCAAAACAACGCCTAATGAGATTGCGTGTGCAGCAATCATTCTATCAAAACTACTTTTTCTATTTGGAAACTTCTGTGACAGCTTGCCAAAAATAGTAGCGGCTTTAATTTCAAATGGCATGACTTTAATCGCACTCAGGATTGCTTCAAATTGCGCATCATCGTTATGGATATTCAACCCACATGATAATTCTGCCCAAGTTATTGAGCTGATGGCTACCTCGCCTTTTCTACACTGTCTAAACCTAGCAATTACCGCCTCTGGTTGCTCATTCATCAGGTAGATGCAGATATTGGTATCCAGCATATATTTGATCATTTTTTGTTCCAGTTTCTTTCAGCTTCGACAAACTCTGGACGAATCAACGCCTCCCCAATAACACTCTGCTTTAATGCAGCAAACAAGAGCGGGACATCCTCCATTGTTTTCTCAAGTGGTTGAATAATTATTTTTTCTCCCTCACGGGTTACAACAAGTTCTGTCTTTGGTGGAAAGGCAATATCAGCAGGCAAACGGACTGCCTGCGAATTTCCCGCTTGAAATTGACGTGTATTGAATGTGATTGCCATACTTTTTCCTAAATCCTTAACAAGTAATAACATGTTATTACTTAATTCAAGACAAGTCAAGAGAGCGAAGTACGAAAACCGCTAAGATTGGATGCCGCCAGAGTGCGCATAAACAAACGCTTGGGGGCAGGTCTTGCAAAATCATGTTTTTCTTTTTTTTGTGATGATGTAATTTTGGGTGAGTAGTCACGGGACTTACGTCCCGCAACCCTCGCAGAACCGGACTTGGAGCGTTACACCATCAGGCTCCCAGTTCAAACCATTGTGTGAAACGTTCTGTGTTGTTGTCATGCGCACAGTCCGCGCGGTGTCGGGGCATGTTTCCCTTGACCGTTATCTTAAACCGACTCCCCTTCGCTCCCGCAGCATTACCCGCGTTCATTGCTACTATGGGAATCTCCGACTTCCCGGCACCACGGCTTCCGTCCTCGCTGTTTAGGCTTGTCGGGAAGTGCGCTTATCATCCACGCGCCGATACTGGGATCTCCTGGGTTACCACCTATTCTCACTATCAAACCTTACGATCCCGGGTGGATACCTCTTTCTTGCCATAACATCAGTGGTATTGTTGTCTGCTGGCGTCTTTAAACCATCGGCTTTTTCCAAAGCGGTCTTTTCGGGACTCTACACCTACACGGTCGGCATTATCCGTTACCATTGTTCCTCGCCTGTTTTCGTACCTACGCATCAAGTAATTTGTTACCCGCTTACCTGCAAGACTCGATACCCGGCCTGTGGCTAGCAGTTACCTGGGCGGATTTACACCCGCTAGTATTTGCGACATTGCCCAGCCGCAACTGAGATCTGGCCCCATTTGTGTGTGACCCCATTTGTGTTGCGTGCTTGTTTAAGCTACATGCCGCTATGGCGTAACTTAGCTAACATGAAGTGGCCAATTTTGCACTAGCCAACCGATTCAGGCTGATGCCTTGCTCCGCCGCTTGCATCGCCAAAGCGCGGTGGACTTCCGGCGGGATTCGAACCCGGAATTCGCCGCTATAATGTTTCTCAGCCAGTGGTACAGGAATCAGTTCACCGCTGGCTTGCATATCGGCTACGGCTTCGGCAACCATTTGCCGAATGCCCGCTAATGCGGCTTCTTGGCTGGACGCCAACCAAGACAGGGAGGGGAATTCGGTACACAGCCCTATATGTTCGTTATCCTCCGGCGACCAAGTAAGACGGTAGGTGTAATGGTCAATGCTCATTTTTGCGCTCCTTCAATTTGTCGATGGCTAACAGCACTTGCCGAACTTAATATGCCTTGGCTTTACCTTTGTCGTTTTGGATGTTCACGCGAGGATCGCCGGGCCAAGGGGTTTTGAATAGTGTATGGCTAGTGCCAGATTGCCGTGGTTTCCCAAAGCATTCCTCACAAATTTTGAGCAAGTCCGAATACCGCACATTAGTCGGTT
Organism: Methylococcaceae bacterium; assembly: GCA_013140465.1. Lineage (GTDB taxonomy): Bacteria > Pseudomonadota > Gammaproteobacteria > Methylococcales > Methylomonadaceae > Methylobacter_C. The sequence goes on along the minus strand of JABFST010000239.1, from coordinate 293 downwards.
CGCGGCGCATTTGATCGAGAATTTTCTGGGAAGAAGTCATATCAAAATGGTATCAATAATGGAACCATTGCGTCAAATAATGACTTGGCTTCAAGATTTAGCGCGTAGGGTGTGTATTGGTTCAGCGTGACTTGGACTTGGCTCTCTTATAAACTTAGGAGAAGTTGGAGTAATTATGTCAAAGAAAAACAAGTCATGGTCGTTAGAAGATAAGCTGGCGATTCTGAAAGAAAACTTAGTTGAAGGCAAATCGGTGGCGGATATTTGCGAGGCGAAAGGTTTGTCACCATCAC
>JABFST010000135.1 GCA_013140465.1 Methylococcaceae bacterium | reverse complement strand
TCGCTGGGGTCGGCGTGTTTGTCCGGCACAAACAATTTGCCCGTTTCCACGATCAGCGCGAACACGGCGGCTAAGATACCTGCAAAAATCCAATGAGGGGCTGGCTTATGGGGAGGGGCGGCACTAAAAAACCGTAGCCAGCACAACAGGCCCACAGGCAGGTACATGCCGACATTGCTTAACAGGCTGACCAGCGCCACGCCTTCTGAGGTGTAATAAAAATAATAGAGCGGCAAAAAGCGGGTTTCGACTAATTTGGTTAAGGCTTCGTCCAGTGTCAGCCAATCCGCCGAAAACCAGCCATTAATGGCTAGCACCAAGCCGATATAAGGGAGTAGGGATAGCCAAAACAGCCGCCGTAATAAGGCAGTCAGTTCGCTTAAGGGCAGTTGTTTGCCCCAGCCCCATAAGCTGGCCCCCAATCCCATGCCCAAGACGCGGGTGAGCACTGACAAGCCTTGCCCCGAGCCGGACAATAAAAACACTTGCACTATTTCAATGCCTATCCCCAAAAACAGCCCTACTAAAACCGCGACGGTGCGGCGGTGTTGCAAATAGGGCAAAAAACAAAACAACATGCCTAAGGGTAATAACGCGGCGATCTCGGCAAACAGTTTGACTCCGCAACGCAAGGGTTCAGCCGTACAGGCATCGAAAGGCAAGAGCAGGGCATCATGACCATTCGCCAGTTTGTCGTCCAATTCGGCATGGGTAGCGACAAAATCAAAAGGAAACAGGCTCAGGGCTATGTAGATGACGGCATAAAAGATAATGGCAGCCTTTGCCGACAATAAGCTGCCTTGCTTTAAATGTGCATATAACTGGCTCGTGTAAGCACCAAAAAAATGCCAAGTTAGCAGTCCAATCAGCGTGCCTAAGGTCTCGGCGATTAAGTCATTTAGCGAAACGGTGCGGGGCGGGAAAAACAATTGGGCAAATTCGACACCTATTGCTAAGGCCAAACAGAATATGCCCACGAACAGTGCCAATAACAAACGTGCGAGAGGATGGCGGACACCGCCAAAGCTGGCGGACAAGCCAAAAGCCAGCGGTATGTACAATAAAATATTGGCTATCCAGTCGGCGCGTGATCCCGCCCCCAATTGTAGATAGTTGATGCGCGAAAATTGGCTGTAAGCGTCTGTGATCGACAAATCGCGCAACTCTAACGGCACTAGGCTGCCATAAACAATAAACAGCAGGTACATTGCGGTTGCGGCTAACAGGGTGCGGTTCATGGATGCGTTAGGGTTGGTCGTCGGTAGTTAGCGGGGCTGTATGGGCGGACATAAAAAAACCCCAGTTACATGCGCGAGTAAAGGGGGCAAGTTGTTTCAATGACCGCTTTTATAGTCTGCTTGATGTTACGCATTGGTTCATAAAAAAACAAGCGGTTCGTTGTGTGAAATCAATTCTCATTATGGCTGTATGAGCTGTCATTTTGGCAGGGATGCCAAAATCCAACGCTATGGACGGTAGCACAGTCAACATATAAGTTGTTGATTTAAAGTTGAAGCTTCACATCCATGTCGGTATGGTGAGTGGTTTAATCGCGTTAAAGCCTTAGAGAAAATTGCTGGTTGTAATGATTTGCCATTTAGCGGCAGTTGATCCCACATCTGGCTCAAGTTTCAAACGTTTTGCCAATTAGCCCTTGTATCAGGGTGGGAGTGATAGGTGCTTTTAGGCCCTTAAGGACATCATTGGTTAAGTTGTTGGCAATCTGATGTGGAATGCTGGGGTCAGGCAACTTATTTAAAGTGTTACCCAGAAGGAATTAAAACCTGTATGCAGGTAGGTTAACCTAGTTTAGGCAGATCAGCGTCTGCCTATTTTTATTGGAAAAGTAACTAAGGAATTGAGATTGTAAAAAACCTTTGTTATAAAGGATGCGTAGGTAATAATTTTTAATTTAAGTCTGCTAAGGATGTTTGTTTGTCTCTCCTCTTACATTTTTATCAAGGTAAATACAATGGCGCAATTTTTCAAACACGGTTGGCATTTGCCTTTAAGTTGGTGGAATACCAATTTCAAACTATCGGTTATGCCGGTTAAAAAAATCAAATTATTGTGTGCATTGGGCAGCCACAAAATCGTATCCCCACTGTTATTGGCAGTTTGTTTGTTAATGCCAGCTACAGCCAACGCAGTCTTATTGACCGTCAACAATTTTAGTTTTGAAAATCCTAGCACAGCACCTGCTACTTTTACGGGGGATCAGGCTAGCGGCCCAGCAGATTGGAGCGTTTACAATGCTGGCGACACCAATTCATTCCGATATTTTGGGGTGTGGAATCCCGCGACCACCGACTCTTATACCGACCCGGTGCCTGATGGCTTTAATGTAGGCGTGGTTTTTCTTTTAAATACGTTTAGTATCGCTGAAGCGGGCTTACAGCAAGTGTTGCCCTCAACGTTAGAAGTTTCAACACGCTACACGCTGAGCGTGGATGTGGGTAACTTCGACCCTGGTTCGGGGAGTGCGCCTTGGGACTTTACTGGCTTTCCTGGCTATCGCGTAGATTTGTTGGCAGGTGGGGTGGTGTTGGCCTCTGACAATAATACCCTAATGCCAGCGGAAGGGCGTTTCTTGACATCCACTATTTCGTACACCGTGGGTGCTAGCCATACCAATGCCGGGCAAGCTTTGGCCATTAGGCTAGTAAGCCTTAATGGCACGGGTGTGGAAGTAAACTTTGACAATGTGCTATTGGATGCGACCGCTGTGCCAGAGCCATCAAGCAGAAGTTTGGTTGCTCTTGGCTTAGCATTTTTGTTGTTGGCTATTCACTTAAAGCGGCAAGATGCTTTAGCCAGACGTTAGGCAACTGTATTTGGGATAGGCTTGCAGTAGCTAACCTTGACCACTCGTAGATTTGGTGGCGCATCTACTCGCGGCTGCCATTGCCAAGCACTGCCTATCGGCAACTTAAATCAAAAATAACTGTGCCAGCCCCAAGAAAATAAAAAAGCCCATCGAGTCGGTAATCGCGGTCAAGATGACACTAGTGCCGACCGCAGGGTCTTTGCCAAATTTATGGCGCAATAACGGGATGCTTAAGCCCACGATGACCGCCACCAACAGGTTGATAAACATCGCGATGGCCATGACGGCGGACAGGGCGCGGTCGTGGTACAGCAACAGGCTTAATAGGCCTAAGATCAAACCGATAAATATGCCGTTGAGTATGGCTAGGGTGAGTTCTTTTTTGATAAGGCGGCGGATGTTGGCAGGGGTGATTTGCCCTAAGGCCAAAGAACGGATAATCAGCATACTGGTTTGGTTGCCGGTATTACCGCCCATTGCGGCAATAATCGGCATTAACGATGCCAAGGCGACCAGTTGCAAAATAATGTCTTCAAAAACCCCAATGATGCGGGTAGAGGCAAAGGCCGTGACAATATTAATCAGCAGCCAGCCCCAGCGGTTGCGGGCACTTTTCCAGACGCTGGCGAACAAGTCTTCCTGCTCGCCGACACCTGCTTGGCTAAGCAAGTCTTCATCGGTTTTTTCACGGATAAAATCGAGGATATTGTCTACGCACAGCCGCCCTTGCAGCTTGCCTTCGCTGTCCACGACCGGAGCGGAAATCAAATCATAGCGTTCAAAGGCGCGGGCGGCTTCGGCGGCTTCTTGCCCAACCTGAAAGCGGATAAAGTCCGTAACCATCACCTCAGCCACCAGTTGTGACGGCAAATGGGTCAGTAAGCGTTGCAGGGGCAAAATGCCCAGCACTTTATCGTTTTGGTCTACGACAAACAGTTTGTCGGTATGGCTAGGCAGTTTGCCCAGTTTGCGGATATAGGCAATGATGGCTTTTAAGGTGAGGTCGGTGCGGATGGTAATCATGCCAAAATCCATCAGAGCGCCTACTTGGCTGTCCTGATACGACAAAATGGCATTCAGGTGTTTGCGCTCTTCGCTGTTTAGTGAGCGCAATATTTTTAGCATCGCACGTTTAGGCAAATCGGCAGCCAAGTCGGCGAGTTCGTCAGTGTCCAAGGTGCTGGCGACGCTGGCAATTTCTTCTGCCGCCATGCCCGAGATCAGCGTTTGCCGCACGGCATCGGAGACTTCCAACAGCACCTGCCCGTCATAATCGGATTTAATAGCATCCCACACGGTCTTGCGTTGGTCTAAGGGCAAGGATTCGAGTATGGATGCCGTGTCGGCAGGGTGTAGGCTAGAGAACTTTTCTTGTAGGCGTGCCTGATGCTGGTTTTGCAGCATCGCTTCGACCAACTCGTGGTTAGTCGTCGGCCCCCTATGCACTAGCGACCTTTCCAGCTGTTGCTTTTCTAGCAGGACGGTGATTTCCTGTAGTTGCTGCGCCAGAAACTGTGCGGAATGAATTTTTTCAGCCGTTTGCATGGAGTGGGACACCGCTAGTTAATTAAGCCATTTTTAAAGGTGTGTTGATCATGCGCTAAGACAAGGCAGCATTTGCTGTGCCTATTTGGACAGATCTAAAACCGATTTTTTAAGACATGGGACATCTAAATGCTAACAGCTCCTAGTATGCTTTTTATGGCTGACAAATTTATCTAAACAACCAAACGCATTTACGGAACCCCAATATGTCGTTACGGTGCAAAATAACAATAAGGACTGGGTTGGTCCAGGGGCGTAAGCTTTGAGCCAGTAGCGTACCATGATGAAAAGGGATGGGGGTTGGCGCGTGGCCTGTTAGCAGTTCGCTATGTTCACCAGCAAACACCCCCACAACTTTCGCGTCAAGCCCGCCCAATTGCAGTGTTATTTTGCCGGAATCAGGACGTAATTGGGCTTGCTTAAAAGCCTGTGAATTTTTTTCGCCTAGACATTAAGACCCAGCCAGTTCGGTTCCCCGGCACAGTTGTGCAGGGGCTTCCACCTCATTGCAATGCAAAATCGTATTAGAGCTATAAACATGCCCTGCCGCTTTTAAGGTCAGCAGTTTTTTCTCAAGGTCAGCAATATGCGCTCTGGTGTCACTTGAAGCGCAATCTTCAGGGTCGTCAGTGAGGTCGCTTAAAAATTGCAGATATAAGTAAAATTGTGCGCTGACAGTTTTTCCGTGGATATTTTTAGCCAAAGCGGTGGCTTGCTGTTGAACGCGCGTGCAATCCGCCGCCAAGCAACACTGGGCTGAAAAAACTAGCGTAGCTATTGCCACACACCAACAGCGGAAAAGGTATTTTTGGGTCATCATAACACTGTCAGAGTGCCAACGCTTAGGTCGCTGAGTCGGCGATTGATAAGGTATTGGTATAAATCAGTCCAACGTGCCAGCGGGATAAGGGCAACTAATTGCGCAGCTAGTTCTTGTTGGCAGGTTGTTTAAAAAAGCACGGACGGTCACATATAAAATTGATAGTAATCATTTTTGTTGATTTAAATAAGTGCTTATCTGGCATAGGGTAGGGTGATAATGCCTTTACACGCCCTATTGCTAATCTTCAGGCAGTGGTGTCGTTGGTGCCATAGATGCAATTTGTAACGGTGGGCAAAGACCGCGTAGACGTTACACGCTAAACCTTAAATCAACACCATATTATCCCGATGGATCAACTCCTCGTCATCGGCATAGCCCAGAATTTTCTCAAATTCGGCACTGCTTTTTCCGGCGATGCGCAGGGCATCGGCCTTGCCATAATTAATCAAGCCGCGTGCGACTTCCAGTCCGCTGTCATCGAAGCACGACACCAGCTCGCCGCGTTCAAACTGCCCTGCCACGCTTTTAACGCCGACTGCCAACAAGCTTTTGCCGTCGCTTTTTAACACTTTAACTGCACCCGCATCCAACACCAATTGCCCTTTTACCTGCAATTGTCCCGCCAGCCAGCGTTTTCTGGCGAGTAAAGGTTCGACATCAGGCACAAAATGCGTGCCTATCACGTCCCCTGCGATGACTAAGCGAATCACCTCCGCCGCCGCGCCTGGAGCGACCACGGTCGCAGCACCGGAACGCGCTGCCAAACGTGCGGCACGGACTTTTGTCGCCATGCCGCCGCGCCCTAAACCGCTGCGGCTATCGCCCGCCATGCCGTCCAAGCGGTCATCATTGGCGCTGATTTCGGGGATTAGTTGGGCATCGGGGTAAACGCTAGGATCGCCTGTAAACAAGCCTTGCTGGTCGGTGAGGATAATCAGCAAGTCGGCTTCAACTAAATTAGCGACTAAGGCCGCCAACGTGTCATTGTCGCCAAAGCGGATTTCTTCGGTCGCCACGGTATCGTTTTCGTTAATGACGGGCACTACGCCAAAATTAAGCAAGGTCAGCAAGGTGCTGCGGGCATTGAGATAACGTTGCCGGTCGGACAAGTCGTCGTGGGTCAGCAACACTTGCGCAGCGTGTAGGCCATGTTGGCGGAAGTTGTCGTCAAACACCCGCACCAAGCCCATTTGCCCGACCGCGGCGGCGGCTTGCAATTCGTGCAGGGTTTTGGGACGTACTTTTAAGCCTAAGCGGCTCATACCTTCGGCTACCGACCCTGACGACACCAACACCACATCGATGCCTTGTTGGCGTAAATCTGCCATTTGCTGCACCCAGGCGGTGATCGCGGTTTTGTCTAAACCTAAGCCACCTTTGGTGAGTAAAGAGCTGCCAATTTTGACGACTATGCGTTTTACTTGTGCAAATTCATTCCTGCTCACTGTCTTTCCGCCGTTGTTCTTCTAAAAAGTTCATGATGGCAAACATCAGCGCACGCGTGCCTTCGCCATTTATCGCGGCAATTTTAAACACGGGCGCAGTCCAGTTGAGTTCGTCGATAATGGCTTGGCAGTGTTCATCCACCTCTTCGTCCAGCACGCGGTCGATTTTATTCAACACCAGCCAGCGCGGTTTATTGGCGAGGTCATCACTCCATTTTTCGACTTCATGGATGATCTTTTTGGCCGCTTGCACAGGGCTGTCGCCGCTTTCGTAAGGTTCTACGTCTATCAGGTGCAACAACAGGCCCGTGCGGGAAAGATGCTTTAAAAACTGCAAACCTAAGCCCGCGCCTTCGGCTGCACCTTCAATAACGCCGGGGATGTCGGCAATCACAAAACTACGCAAATCATCAACGCTGACCACACCTAAGTTAGGGTGTAAGGTCGTGAACGGGTAATCCGCCACTTTAGGCGTGGCGGAGGACACCGCGCGTATCAGGCTGGATTTGCCCGCATTGGGCATACCCAGCAAACCGACATCGGCGATAAGAGTCAGTTCTAATTTTAGGACGCGGTGCTCGCCTTCTGAACCTTTGCTGGCTTTTTGTGGGGCGCGGTTGATACTGCTTTTAAAGCGGGTATTGCCTAGGCCATGAAAACCACCTTGCGCCACTAGCAGGGTTTGTCCTGCTTGGGTTAAATCGCCGATGACTTCGCCGGTGTCGGCATCGCACACTTGCGTGCCTAAAGGCACCGGCACATAGCAGTCATCGCCTTTGCGCCCCGTGCAATTGCGGCTCATGCCGTTTTGCCCACGTTGCGCACGGTGTACGGCGTGATACCTAAAATCCACCAAGGTGTTTACATTTTCCACGGCAATCAGATACACGCTGCCGCCATCGCCGCCGTCACCACCGTCTGGGCCGCCCATAGGGATGTATTTTTCCCGCCTGAAGCCTATCGTGCCATTGCCGCCGTCGCCCGCTTCTACGCGGACTTCGGCCTCATCAACAAATCTCATACCGCCGCCCTTAAAATCAAACCGATAAAAACAAAAAAAGCCCCGTCATGAAGGACGGAGCTTTTTTAAAGCTGCCGGTTTAGCCTTAAGCCATCCCGACCTACATAACAGTTATTTATGGGGCTTTAGGCAGCAACAATACTGACAAACTTGCGGTTGTTAGGGCCTTTTACCTGAAACACCACTTTGCCGTGTGCGGTTGCAAACAGCGTATGGTCTTTGCCTAAGCCGACATTGTCACCTGCGTGAAAATGTGTGCCGCGTTGACGAACGATGATGCTGCCAGCTGTGACGCTTTCACCACCAAAACGTTTGACACCTAATCTTTTGGCGTTTGAGTCGCGCCCGTTGCGTGTACTACCGCCCGCTTTCTTATGAGCCATGTTTAACTCCTAGTCTTTAAGCAGAAATGCCAGTAATCTGGATTTCTGTATAATATTGACGATGCCCCATTTGTTTCATGTGGTGCTTACGTCTTCTGAATTTAATGATTCTAATTTTGTCGTGTCTACCTTGAGATAGCACGGTAGCTGTTACCTTGCCGCCTTCGACATAAGGCACGCCGATTTTAACCGCATCGTCTGTTTGAATCATCAGCACTTTGTCAAACTCGACGCTGTCGCCTGTGCCAAGCTCCAGCTTTTCTATTTTTAAGTAAGTACCTTCTTCTACGCGGTACTGTTTACCACCTGTTTGAATTACCGCATACATCTGAGCAAGCTCCATCAAGCATTAATCTGTTAAAAGTGAACAAACAATTCTAGGTTTAAAAGCTCCTATAGTCAACTAAAATTTATAGGTACTTAAAGCGAAAGGGGATGTTGGCGCGTGGCCTACATTTAACGGCTTCTAGGGCAGGTGCTGTCTTGCCCTACTGGTAGGTAATGATACACTGACAAATCAATCATTTAAATGGCATCGCCCTAGGCTGCGTCCAGCCCGTTTTGGTGCTATGGGCCTATTGGGTGACAGCTAGCCGTTTTGTCAATTGTTCAATAGCGTGGGCAGTTAGCATTTTAATCGGTTATAATGCGCGACTAAACTTTGTGGGTCAGATGCTGTTTTGGCAGTCTCGTCGGCTCTAACAAACCCAACACTTACACTTACGCACTAATAATGGTATCGCACTCACAATCCCCACTTTCCACTACACCCGCAGCCATTGATTTTGACTTAATCAAAAATTTGACGGCTCTTGAGGCTAAAGCCGTAGACCAGTTGATTATCAATGAGTTGAGTTCCGATGTTATCCTGATTAACCAAATGGGGCATTATATCGTCGGCAACGGCGGCAAACGCTTGCGCCCTATGCTGTTGTTGTTGGCAGCGAAAGCGCTGGGTGGGGTCCAAGAGAGCCATCTGGTGTTGGCGGCAGTGATTGAATTTATCCATACCGCAACCTTGCTGCATGACGATGTCGTCGATGAATCCGACTTGCGGCGCGGCAAAGAATCCGCCAATGCCGTGTGGGGCAATGCCGCCAGCGTGTTGGTCGGCGATTACCTGTATTCGAGTGCGTTTGAGATGATGGTACGCACGGGCAATATGCGGGTGATGGAAATTTTATCCAAAACCACGACCGCGATTGCGGAGGGCGAAGTGTTGCAATTGTTAAATTGCAATAACCCCGAAACCACCGAAGCCAAATATTTGGAAGTGATTGCGCGTAAAACCGCCATTTTGTTCAGTGCCGCCACGCGCTTAAGTGCCGTGATTGCAGGTGCTTCAAGTGCAACCGAAGACGCCTTGGCCCAGTATGGGCAGCATTTGGGCATTGCTTTCCAGCTGATTGATGATGCCTTGGATTACAAGGCCAGCCAAGAAGATTTGGGCAAAAATTTGGGTGATGATTTGGCGGAAGGCAAGCCGACCTTGCCGCTGATTTATGCGATTCAAAAAGGCAATGAGGCCGATGCAAAAACCATCATTAATGCGATTAAAGACGGTAACCGTGATGCGTTTAATGATGTGTATGCGATTGTGCAAAAAACAAAGGCAATAGCGTATACCGAACAGCGTGCCGACGAAGAGGCTGAACAGGCCATTAATGCTTTGGCTGTGCTGCCCGCTTCTGAATACAAAGACGCGTTGACGTTATTGGCAAAATTTTCAGTCCAGCGGCATTATTAAGGGCTGCAAAGCGTGTAGGCCTGTAGGCCGGAATAAGACTATTTGAACGCGAGTGAAAATGGTCGTTTCCGGAGCGCTGCTACTACAAGTGGGCGGTTACAAGCCTCTCCTGCAAGCCCGTCACGCGTTCAATGCACTGATTGACCGTCTGTGCAAACACAGCCTCATCTGCGACTAGCCTGACTGTTTTTTTGGCGCGCGTGATGGCGGTGTAAAGCAATTCTTTGGTCAGCACCGGATTCATTGTTTCCGGCAATACGACCACAACCTCATCAAATTCAGAGCCTTGGCTTTTGTGTATGGTCATAGCGTACACTGTTTCACAATGCGGTAGGCGTGCGGGCAAATATTTTTTTACCGTGCCGTCTGTGCGTAAAAAACACACGCTTAAACTCCCGTCTTCTTCCGCTAAGCAAATGCCTATGTCACCATTATAAAGATGCAAGGCCGCGTCATTTTGCGTCACCATCACTGGTCGCCCCACATACCACAAGCCGGTTGGCTTAATCAGCTGTTGTTCCATTAAGCTTTGTTCAACGTGTTCGTTAATGTCCGCAACACTATTTTTGCCCAGTTTGCTCGCACACAGCACCTGAAATCGGTTAAACACCTGAAAAATCGCCAGCACATCCGCGTTCGCCCGCACCAACCGAAGATAAGCCGCTTGTTGGGCGGCGATATAGGCAATCATATCATCTGCCAGCCAAGCTATTTGTGGATCGCCGCTGTGCAAGAGTTGGCTTGCGGTAGTGGCATCTTGCCGATTGACCGCATCCGCCAGTTGTTTAATGCCGCCGTCAAAGCGGTGCGAAGTTTTGAGTTCGACCGTGTGCTGGGGTAGGGCCTGGCTTAAATCAGCCAACACCGCGCCTGATTCTACCGAGGCCAATTGGTCTTTATCGCCCAGTAAAATTAATCGGCAGTTGGGTTTTAAGGCATCCAGCAATTTGCTCATCAACGCCAAATCGACCATAGAGGCTTCATCGACCACCACTAAGTCGTAGATCAGCGGTTGTTGGGCGTGATGGCGAAAATACGGCGATGCAGGTTTTGCGCCCAATAAGCGGTGTAGTGTGGTCACAGTATCTGGGATACTGGCTTTAAGGGCTTCTGGGCAACTTAGCTTGGCTTTGTTAAAGCCTATGGCTTCTTGTAAGCGCATCGCGGCTTTTCCGGTCGGTGCTGCCAAGGCGATGAGCAGTGGTTGTGTCGCCAGCTCTTGCAGCACGGCTAAAATTTTAACCACGGTGGTGGTTTTGCCAGTTCCCGGGCCGCCGGTAATCATACAAAATGAGTGTTCTAGGGCTGTTTTTGCCGCCACACGCTGCCAATCTACTTCTGTGGTTGGTGCGCCAAAATACTGGGTGAGCAGGTTTTCTGAGTCGGGGTGCGGCGGCTGGTGTTGTTGGCATAACGCCTTAATGTGTTTTGCCAAACGTTGTTCATAAAACCAGTAACGGTATAAATACAGGCGTTGATGCTCCAACACTAAGGGCAGCGGTGCGGCGGGCTGGGCTGTGGGGTCGGTGAGCGGTATCGCCATGCCTGATGCCAGCATCAACGCGCATTCTTGTTCATTAAGGCTGATGCAATTGTGGCCTTGGTTTTGTTGGCATGAAACAGCCAATACCAAGGCGTGGAAACCTTGCTTTTGGGTTTCGTCCAGCGCAGTGCGAGCCGTTAAAAATTGGGCAAAAGCGGTGTCGAGGCGGCTAAAGGGTAGGGCTTCGGGAGTCATTTTGTCCATGCTTGGGTTTGGGTGGGTTGTGATAGGGTCGGGTAGGTGGTAGCCGAAAACCATCACTAGCGGTGGCATATTGTAAGGTGATATGC
>JABFST010000404.1 GCA_013140465.1 Methylococcaceae bacterium | reverse complement strand
GGGCTGGAATCGGAGCTGGAACTGCCGGAGCTTGGGCCGGAACTGTAGCTAGGGCTGGAACTTGAGCCAGAACTGTAGCTAGGGCTGGAATCGGAGCTGGAACTGCCGGAGCTTGAGCCTGAACTATAGCTAGGGCTGGAATCCGAACTGGAACTTCCTGAGATTGAACCTGAACTATAGCTAGGGCTGGAATCCGAGCTGGCACTGCCTGAACTGGAGCCTGAACTGACGCTAGTCGGCGGTGCAATAATAGCGGGTGTACCTGGGTCTGTTGCTTGTTTGCTTGGGCGTCTTATAGGATGCGTGCTAGGCGGCAAATAGGTGGCGTTTTCCTCGGATAGAGGTTGCCTGACATCTGTGTTAGCAGCTTTTGTATGGGTATCGGTGTGCGTTTCGGGTAGGGCATCCACCACGCTTTTAGGGGCTTTATAAGGTTTATTTGTAGGGCGGGCGGTTTCTCTTTCTGGCCTGGCAGGATAAGGGTAATCGCTTGGGCGGTTACGCATTCTGCGATAATAACCGCTATCATAATAATCCTGATAAATAGTGACATTTGTGGCCCCTGTTAGCGTGCTTTCTGGCCTTACAACTAACTCATCCAACAATTGTAACGCCATCTCATTTAAGGCTTGCTGCCAATCGTCATTAATCGCCAATGGTCTTACGATGCGGCTATAGGCTAAATAATGGCCGTCATCAAATAAATCTGCTTGCACAGTCAGCGAGCCATTTTGATAACTCAAAATAATATTGCGCAAGGTTAGGGCATGGACGCTACGGTCTTCTTGTAGCCGATTGTCTTTGCTTAAGTGCAGTTTAAGGGATAGCTCCAAGATATATCTGGCATCCGTATGTTGGCTGGGCAACACGGAAAACGCGGGTGAGCTGGAATGTTCAACAAAAATTTTGGACAAATTGGTTGGGCGTGTTGGCGTGCTACTGCAACCGAACAAGCTAAGCAACGCCACAAGCAATAGCCCTGCTAAGGCAAACCGATAGTTTAGAATAGGCAAGGGGGTGTACATAAGAACTCCAGATGGGTTAAGTAAAAAACCATTGTTTTAACCGACCTTCAGCAAGGCGGGGTTTAGGGTGGGGCATACACCCCGTGCGCACTTGTCTATAGCAACGGGGTTACTTATAGGCTTAGTGCTGGTTCAAGTATGCGACAACAACAGCCGCCGCCGTTGCCATCAAGTCAGCCTGTGGCGCGGCAGCGGCTGCATTGGCGGGCACTGTAGGCGGACGGTGGCCCGCGACATTCAGTGCCATCGCAATGCGCAATTGTTGGCGACGGCCTTGTAGGCTAATGTCAATTTTGTAGATGTACCGCTCGCTGCCCCAAATGCCGTTATCCAATTGCTGGCCTTGCAACTTGCTGTTTAGCAATTGGACTTTGTAGACAACCAGGCCTGGGGTATTTTCTAGGGCAAGGCGATAGGCATTTTCTAAGGTCAGCCGATCTGGGTTAATCACATAAGTGCTGTTTTTTTGCCGCCACTGCCCGGTTATTTCACCTGCCGAAAAACTGCCATTAACGGCAAAGCCATAACGCCCATCAGCAATGCTGACGGTATGTTGCGGCACAAGTCCGGGGGCTTTTATGGCGGTCACATCAAAACGGCTTAAGGCGGTGGTGGCCCAGTTGCCAGTCACTTGCGCATCCGCACTTTGGGCAAATAGCCCTATGAAGGCATACACGAAAAGTGCTGTTGTTAGTCTGCGGAAAATGGCGGGGTTCATGGCGCGTACCTGTGTTAATCAGTGTGACGCCTATCATAAGGAGGTTGGCTGAATGGGACATGAACGGCCTCTGTTTTAAGGCATAGCCCAAGAGGCTCGAAGGCATTCATGTGGGGGGTTGTTTCGCTAAGGTAATGGCGATCAGCTTGCGGTTTGGATGGCGTAAACTTTTTTGGCGCCCATAAAAAAAGGGAGAGCCGTTAGGCTCTCCCTTTTTTGCGGGCTGGGTTTTAAGCGGGAAGCCTAGAAACCAATGCCCAAATAGCCGCCAGCTGTGAAACCGTCGGTGTTTACACCGTCAGCAGCACCGCCAGTCAAGTGGTAACGTCCGTCAACACCGACAAAAATGTCTTTCCATACGCGGTAATCCGCACCCGCACCAAACATGATGCCTGGGTTTAATACAGTAATAGATTCAGATGGAGGACTAACAACATGTAAGCCTAAACCGACTGGGATAACCCAAGGTCTAAACGCGCTGCCTTTTAAGAATTTGATTTTTGGGGCTGCGGTCAGCGTCAATTGGTTGACGGTAACAGTACGCGCAGAGCCGCCAGGAGCTGCCAATGGAGTTGGATTAGTGGCAAGAACGTTGCCTTGAATGTCATTGGCAAATTCTTTGTATTCAAACATCAATTCTGCAATTACTTCGGTTTTGTCCAACATGCCCCAAACGTCATCAGTTAAACCGAAATCAAAGCCGGCACCGATATACCATGCGTCTTTATCGGCTTGTCCACCAGGCAAGCCAAGTTGGCTACCCGCTACATCGCTATAGATGGAAACACCATCGCGTGAGCTATCGTTGCTGGCAAAACCACCACGGAAGAAAATAGCGTTGTCATGTTTTTTGCTAGGTGCTGGTGCAGATTTGACTGATGTCATCCATGCGTCCAACTCTTGGACTTTTTCTGAGTCAGCAGAAGCCGCAGGACGGCCAGCTTGTTCGCGTAAGCTGATAACTTCAGCCTGTAAAGCTTGTAATTGCGCTTCCAATGCGTCTGCTTTGTTGTTTGCCGCTTGTGCCAAACGCTCAGCTGCGGTGCTTGAACTACGCGCCATTGCTTGCGGAGAAACCAGGGCGCCTGCCATAGTGATGGTTGCCAAGGCGATACCTAAGCAAAGGTTGGTTTTTTTTAATGTCATTGATTCCCCCTTATGAGGTTGTTAATTTACAAAAATTTGCATTAATACAACAAATTTCATGTTACGCACTTAAATAATAGCAGTAAACCCATTTCCCTACAAGTTTTATAGAATTTTTTTTGGTGGCTATTAGTCTTTAATTATCAATGGTTAAGACGTAATACTTAAGGTGTGTCGGCGATTTGTAGAAAAAAAACAACAATAAATCCTAAACAACAGAAGTGCTGATGCCGCTAAAATATCGGCGTTAAATTGCACCAACTACGCGCATTATCAGGGCTATACGCCCCATTTCAAAGCAAAAATAGATCCGGCAATTTTAATCGGTGTATTCTCTGGGCTGACTGTGGTAAAAATTCACAACAAGCCCGCCAACCTAAAATAAAATGCCCGTTTTTTGACGCAGGCCCGCACTTTTTAGGGGAGATGTTTAGGTTACAATGCACCCGTGCGCGTGCAAACTTGAACCACTGCCGCCGCTTGCACTTAATTTACTTTTAACCGACTACGAACCCACCATGACCACAACCCCAGACATAACCCTTATTGGTGGCGGCGCCATCGGCCTGTTGACCGCGCGAGAACTGATAAAGGCAGGTGCCAGCGTCACGGTGATTGAAAAAAACACCTTAGGCCAAGAATCCTCCTGGGCAGGTGGCGGCATTTTGCTGCCCTTGTATCCTTGGCGGCAAGCCGAGGCGATTACCCACTTGGTGCTACAAAGCTTTAGCTTATACCCAACTTTGGCTGCCGAATTAAGCGCAGAGACGGGCATCGATCCAGAATGGACACGCTGCGGCTTGTTAATCACCCAAAACCCCGACATTGCTGCCGCAACGGCTTGGTGCCTGCGCCACAATGTGGCCTTTCAGGCCGCAGATACGGCCTTGTTTAAGGCATTGGACACCCAGCCCGAACACCCGCTATGGCTGCCCGACATTGCCCAAGCGCGTAATCCCCGCTTGGTTAAGTCGCTGCGGCAAGATTTGCTCAACAAAGGCGCAAATCTGATCGAACATTGCGGGTTGTTGGGCATAAACCGCACAGGTACGCGCATCACTAGCATCGACACCGATTGCGGGACGCTCGCCGTCAACCAAGTGCTGATAACCGCAGGGGCTTGGACAGGGCAATTGTTTAAGCAATTGTTTCCAGAATCCCACACCGCCCCGCACATTGCCCCCGTAAAAGGACAGATGCTGTTGTTTGATGCCCCACCCGGACTGTTGCAGACGATGGTGTTAGACGGCGACCAGTATTTGATTCCCCGCCGTGATGGCAAGATCTTGGCGGGCAGCACGGTAGAACACGATGATTTTAATAAAACCACCAGCCTAGCGGCGAAGGAACGCTTGGCTGCGTTTGCCTTAAGACTATTGCCCGCGCTAAAAACCGCGCCCTTACTGGCACATTGGGCTGGTTTGCGCCCGGGTACAGAACACGGTGTGCCGTATATTGCCAAACACCCCGAGTTTGACAACTTGAGCATCAATGCGGGCCATTTTAGGAATGGCTTGGTCATGGGCCCGGCCTCTGCACAGCTCATGGCCGACCTGATCCTTAACCGACCGCCCCATATTGCCCCTGAACCTTACCAACTAGACCGTTCCCATTAACTTTCTTGCGCCATAACGGCATTGTTTTATCCCACTTAAAACCAACTCGCTTATGAACCTTTACCCGTTACTACGCCCACTACTGTTTTCCTTAGATCCCGAAGATGCGCATGATACGACGCTTAAATTGCTGGCGATGGCCTATGATTCAGGCTTAAGCAAGCTTGTATACCCCACAATTGCCGATCGGCCTGTAGAGCTTATGGGGCTGCACTTTAAAAACCCTATTGGCCTTGCCGCAGGATTGGACAAAAACGGCGAATATATCGACGCGTTGGCGGCATTAGGCTTTGGTTTTATAGAAATTGGCACGGTCACGCCACGCCCGCAGCCCGGCAACCCTAAGCCGCGTTTGTTCCGCTTGCCCGAACATCAGGCCATCATTAACCGTATGGGCTTTAATAATTTGGGTGTAGCCTTTCTGTTGGGGCAAGTGCAAAAAAGTGCTTACAAAGGCATTTTAGGCATCAACATTGGCAAAAACTTTGACACGCCGATTGTTGATGCGGTGGGTGATTATGTGATTGGCTTACGCTTGGCTTATCCTTATGCCAGCTACATTACCTTAAACATCTCGTCACCCAACACTAAAAACCTGCGCCAGCTCCAACAAGCGGATGAGCTAAAAGTGCTGGTCAGCACCTTAAAAGAAGAGCAGCTTAAGTTGCACCAAGCGCACGGGCGTTATGTGCCGCTGGTGTTAAAAATCGCCCCCGACCTCAGTGAAGAAGAAATTCAAGGCATAGCACAATTGCTGTTGGAATTTGCCATAGACGGCGTAATTGCCACCAACACCACGCTGGCGCGGGACAGCATCGCCACGCACCCGCTCGCCCAAGAAGCGGGCGGCTTAAGCGGTGCGCCCGTAAAAGCCCAAGCAACGTGGGTAGTGCGCCAATTGGCTGGGGCTTTGCAAGGCAAACTGCCCATTATTGCGGCAGGTGGCATCTTAAGCGCGGCAGACGCACAAGAAAAACTGGCGGCAGGGGCCAGTCTCGTGCAAATTTATAGCGGCTTGATTTACCAAGGGCCGCAACTGCTGGCCAATATTGCAAAATCCTTAAAATAAGGCGTGTATGGGTACTGTAGACCTGCGAGGTTTTAAAAACCTCGCAGGTCTTTATCCTGCTGCTCATAAGCAGTTGCGCGTATAGCCCTCACCCTACCCTCGCCCTGAGGGAGAGGCAGTTTAATGTAGATTTATCAGCTTCGGACTCTATACCCATGCTGCCCGTCATGCGCCTAAAGCAGCCCGTGTGCATTTTCAAACTTCCCCTACCCACTCCTTATGCGGCCTATTTTAGTCCCCCTGATTGTTGGCTTATTGTGGTTAAGCGCTATTTCCGCTTATGCCGACATACGCCTTTCGGGCTTGGATAGCGGCACGCAAGAAAATGTCCGGCTGATGCTGTCGTTATCGCGCGAAAACTGCCAAAGCCCCGACTGGAAAGTGCGCAATCTGTTCAGTTTGGCGGATCAGGAAATCGACCAAGGCTTACGGGCGTTGGGCTATTATCATGGTGTAACCACCAAAAAACTGAACTTCCACACAGGCTGTTGGCAAGCCGATTTTGTCGTGAATGCTGGCGCAAGGGTGCAAATTAAGGATATGGCGATTGATTATGTCGGCATCAGCCAAGACGATAAAGACTTACAGAAATTGCGCAAAAAATTGCTCAAAAATGTGGGTAGCCCCCTGAATCATGGCATCTACGAAGACATGAAAACCAAGATTGATGCCTTGGCGCGGGAGCAAGGCTATCTGCAAGGCCGTTTTACCAAAAACCAATTGCTGATAGACACACAGCTCAACGTGGCCTATATCAAATTAGAATACACGGCGGACAAACGCCGCGTATTCGGCAACATCACCCTTAACCAATCCATATTAAACCCCGATTTTGTCAGCCACTATATCGCCATTAAAACGGGTGATTTTTACACCAGCGAACAACTTGCCAAAACCCATAATGACCTTGCCAAAAGCGGTTATTTTGAGCGCGTGGACATCCATCCCGAACCCGAAAACGCCGACGCTTCTGTGCCTATCACGATTAACTTAGAGGCCAAAAAACACCGCCATTACGCCATAGGCATCGGCTATGACACCGACATAGGCCCTTTAATCAGTGCCGCTTATGAAAACCGCCGCTTAAATCAGCGCGGGCATTTTCTAAACACCGCGCTAGATGTATCGCCCGTGTTATCAACACTAGACGCTGAATACAGCGCCCCGTTAAGCGATCCGACCAACGATTTTGCCAGTATGGGCGTAGGGCTTAAACGTGAAGACACCCAAAGCTTTAAAACCTTGTCCGCGAAACTGTCGGGACGCTTAAAACATGCCCTAGACCAAGGCTGGAAACAAACCCTGTTTTTAGATTTGGATTATGAAGATTTTCAAATCGGCACTAACACCACGCAAACACTGTTGCTGGTGCCCGGCGGCAGTTGGTTGAAGTCGGTGTCCAACAATGCCATGCGCCCGTCTAAGGGGTATCGGCTCAAATGGGATGTCAGCGGCAGTTATAAAAATCCGCTGTCTGATGTCAGCTTTGTGCAGGCGGCGTTATCGGCAACCTATTTATACCCTATGCCGTGGCGCGGCAAATTTATCGCCCATAGCGAATTGGGCGCAACGTGGGTCGATCAGTTTGATTTGTTGCCCACATCGTACCGATTTTATGCGGGCGGCATTAACAGCATACGCGGTTATTCCTATAAAGAATTGGGGCCTAAAGATAATCAGGGTTTAGTCGTCGGCGGACGATTTTTAACCGTGTTGAGCATGGAATACGAACAAGCCGTGTTTAACGAGTGGGGGATTGCGGCTTTTTTGGATACAGGCGATGCCTATAACCCTGACAATATCTTGTTAAAAACTGGCGTGGGTTTGGGTGTGCGTTGGTATTCGCCGTTTGGGCCTGTGCGTGTTGATTTTGCCTTGCCGCTGAATGATGCAGATTCGTCCTTTCAAATCCACTTTGCCGCAGGGGCCAGGCTATGAACAAACGCTTAGCCGTCGTGTTGGTGTTGCTGGTGTTGCTGATACCGATAGCGGGCGTGGCGCTCATCAGCACCGAATCCGGCAGCGCGTGGTTGTTGCGGCAAGTTGTTTCGGCCTTGCCGTCGGCATCGGTCGCCACTATCAACGGACGTTTGCTAGATCACATCAGCCTGACGGGCCTGCATTACCAAAGCGACACCGAAACCCTGGACATCCGCACGCTGAACTTAACCTGGCAAGCCGCCGCGTTGTTGCAAGGCCGAGTCAATATTGTCGATTTAGCCATAGACGGCGTTAGCCTTAGCCTAAGCGACAGCAAACAACCCGAACCTGCCAGCCCCTTTGACGGCAATGCGCCGTTGTTTTTGCCAGTGCAACTCACGGTCGGGCGGTTGTTGTTGACCGATATGGCGGTGCAACAAGGCGCAAGCCGCCACCATCTCGAAAAGCTACAACTCAAATTGGCGACCACAGGCGACCAGTTGGTCTTGGATGCCTTAGAGCTGAATGCCGAAATCTTGGCGGCAACCGCCCACGGGCAAGTGCGTTTGGGCAACGGCTACGCGCTTACGCTAACAGCGGGCTGGCAGCTTGACGCGGGTGCTAACGGGCGATGGCAAGGCACTAGCCAACTCACGGGCGACCTCAACAAACTTAGCTTTAGCAACCAAACGACCACACCGTTTAAAGTGGCTGTAAACGGGCAAGTCGCCGAGGTGCTGACCGTGCCGCGTATTGATGCGCAGATACACTGGCAACAACTGGTGTGGCCGATAACTGGCACTACGCCACAAGTGCAAAGCGCACAAGGCACGCTAGCGGTTATCGGCGGTTTGGATGATTATCAACTGACCTTAAACAGCGCCCTCAGCCAGCCGTATTTACCCGCAGCCAGCCTGATGATGCAAGGCAAAGGCACGCAAACCAGCCTGACGATTGGGCGTTTGGCCCTTAAATCCACCACGGGCGAGTTTCAGCTTAACGGCAAACTGGCGTGGCAAGATGCGCCCACGTTTGCGCTGACCGCAACTGGGCAGCATTTTAACCCGGCTATTTTGATGCCAGAACTGCCCGGCGATTTGACTTTTAGCAGCCAACTACAAGGCCGTATCGCCGATACTGGGATGCAGTTGGCGGTGATGTTGGATAAGCTGTCCGGCACTTTGCGCGGCAATCCAGTCAGTGCCGATGGCAAACTGGATATTAATGGCGGGCAAATAACCGTCAATAAGCTGCAAATCCGTTCTGGCAGCAACAACATTGCCGCAAATGGCACGATGGGCTTGGCGCAATCTAGCCTTAACCTGACGATCGACACGCCACGCTTAGACGCATTTTGGCCGACTTTAGGCGGCAGCTTAACAGGCCAGGGCGTGCTGCAAGGGACGTGGCAACAGCCCAGTATTACCCTAAAAGCACAAGCCCGAGATCTGCGTTTTGCCGAACACCGCGCCAAACAGCTGGCAGTAGACCTCAACTACAGCAGCACTCCTAACAAAACCTCGCAACTACTGGTGTCCGCCAACAGCGTCAGTACAGGCACAGTGCAAATCCAGTCGGCACGGCTTGAGGGTTTAGGCACACCGCAACAGCATGACTTTAAACTCGCCATAGACTCAACCCTAGGCGAGGTAAACGCCGCCGTCTCCGGCAACTTAAACAACGCACACTGGCAAGGTAGTCTCAAGCAGTTAAATGTGGCGACACCCGAGTTAGGCGCGTGGTCTGTGGCTAAGGCCGTGGCGATAGGCATCAACTCCACAGCTACAGGCGTGGCGGCAACCTTGGGCGAGCTGTGTTTGGCGCAACAATCGGCGGCACTGTGTGTCCACGCGGTTAAGCAAGCCCAAGGCAATATGGATGGCGGTTTAAGCATCAGCCATTTGCCCTTACGTTTGGCAAACGCGTATTTGCCTAAAGGCACGCAACTCGCGGGGGAAGTCGATGCCCATGCCGACGTGCAACAAATAAAAGGCGTGTTGGTGGGGCGTTATCAAGTGGATATTTCAGCCCCTACGCTCAGCTTGCAAAATAAAGAGATTGCGTTGGGTACATCGTCTGTAACCGGCACCTTAAAAGGCGGACAACTGGTTGCCGATGTCGATTTAGCCTTACAAGCCCGCGATTTTGTGCGCGGGCAAATCCAATTCGATACAGGCAAAAGCCAACGCATAGGCGGGCAGTTATCAGCTTCGGTACAGGAGTTTTCGGTAGTGACGGCCTTTGCGCCGCAGTTGTCAGGGCTAAAAGGCCAGCTCAACAGCCAGATCGCATTTGCAGGGACTTTAAAACAACCGCAGTTGGACGGCTATGTGGACTTAACGCGGGCGGCACTGGATTTGCCCGCGCAAAATCTAGGGCTGCATGACCTGAATTTACATGCCCAACTCGCGCGTGGGCAAAACACCTTAAGCCTTCATGGCTCGCTAGCGCCAGTGATGCTGCATCCGACCGATACCATCAGCGCATTGCAGCCTAATGGCTTGGTGCAGGTGAACGCCGAGTTGAACCCCAAAAATGGTTTAAGCGGGCAATATGATGTCAGTTTCCCGCCAATTAGCGTCACGTTAGCGGCAAACACTGGCAATGGGCCTATCGTGTTGGGCGCATCGACACTGACAGGCACGCTCAAGGATAGTCTAGTATCGGCGGATTTGGCTATGCACTTGGTCGGCAAAGATTATTTGCGCGCCCAATTGGCGGTGGACACGGGCAAGGCGCAAACCTTGTCAGGCCAGATAAATGCCGCCGTGCAAGATTTTACGGTGGTCAATCCGCTAGTCCCACAGGTGTCGGATCTTAAGGGTCAGCTTTATGCAGATGTGGCCTTAAGCGGCACTCTGTCGGCCCCGACGGCCTTAGGGGCGATCCGCTTTACTGGCGGTGGCTTTGCCGCCAATGAGTTGGGCATCAGCCTAAAAGACATCAAACTCCAAGCATTGGCGGCAGACGACGGTAGCCATCTGCTGCAAGTAAAAGGAAGTGCGCGTTCTGGCGAGGGGCAAGTCAATCTGGATGGTTTTATCAGCTTGCTGGCAGATGCGGATACGCCGATTAGCCTAAATCTGACGGGCAATAATGTCGAAATCGCGCGTCTACCTGAGGCTGAAATAGCCATCAGCCCGGATTTAAAGTTTCTGTTAGCGGATAAAAAAGGTCTGTTGACGGGAGCGATAACCGTGGATAAGGCGGTGTTAAAGCTAAAAGAATTGCCCGAAAATGCGATTAAAGTCAGCGCGGATGAAATTATCATCGGCGCAGAAAAGCCGCCAGTTGAGGCAGCGGAAACCATAGGCATGAATGCCAATATCGACATAGCACTAGGCAAACAAGTCAGTTTTGTCGGACAAGGCTTAAGCACGCATTTAGAAGGCCGTTTAAAGGTTATCCAAACCGACAACAAACTGTCCATGCACGGCAATGTCGATATGCAAAAAGCCCGCTACAAAAGCTATGGGCAAGATTTGACGGTGCGCAAAGGCCGCTTTCAGTTTAATGGCCCGGTGGATAACCCGTGGCTGGATGTGGAGGCGATCCGCTTGTCTAAAAGCAAAAAAGTCACAGCCATCTTAAGTTTAAGCGGGCCCTTGCAAAAGCCGCAAACCCGCATCAGTTCTGATCCGGTGTTACCCGAAGCAGATGCCTTGGCGTATTTGGTCACAGGCAATCCGGTCAGCCAGGTCAGCAAGGCCGAAGGCAATATGCTGGCTGCCGCCGCCTTATCTTATGGTGGCGGGCAAGCCAGTTGGATCACCGATAAACTGGGTATCGATGAGTTTGAAGTGCAAGAAGGCGAAACCTTGCAGGATACGCTGGTCGCCGTCGGTGAATATCTGACCCCGAATTTTTATGTCGGCGCAAAAGTGGGCTTGTTTAACAAGCAAGCCGCCGTCGTGCTAAAACACAAACTGACCGAAAGCATTAATATTGAAACCCAAGCCGGGACATCGCAGCGGGTCAAAATTAACTATGAGATAGACACCGATTAATGCGCTTATTTTTTACTTATTCAGATCCCCTCTTAAGAGACTGGAGTGAAAACACATGTTTTTTCACTCCGATGAGCAAGCTTACGAGGGGGCTGAGGGGGTTATTCAATAGCCTCCCCTAACCCCCATACGCGCCAACTT
>JABFST010000154.1 GCA_013140465.1 Methylococcaceae bacterium | reverse complement strand
ACCACAGCCCTTGGAATATTTTTTGGGTGACAATGCGCCATCACGGCTGATGCGCTTGCGCGAAAAAGTGATTAGCTGCCAGCAATTGCCAGTCGATCATTTATTGGTGGTCAAATTTAACCGCTGTTTTGCCAATTATGATGCCGAACGTTTTATAGACGAATTACTCATCCAGCGCTTAAACGTCAAACACTTGGTGGTCGGCGATGACTTCCATTTTGGCAAAGCGCGGCGCGGCAATTTTGCCCTGCTTAAAGAACACGGGCAGCGGCATGGTTTTACCGTTGAAGACACCGGTTCGTATATGCTGGACGGCTTGAGGATTAGTAGCACGGCCATCCGCGATGCCTTAGGCGTAGGCGATTTGGCTGCCGCTGAAATTATGCTGGGGCAGCGTTATTCGGTATGTGGCAGGGTGTCGCACGGCGACCAACGCGGGCGCACCATAGGCTATCCCACCGCCAATATCCAGCTGTTTAGAAAAAACACCCCCGTCAATGGTGTGTTTGCCGTTACCATGACCGGACTGGATGGCAACGAATATCCGGGCATTGCCAATGTTGGCACCCGACCCACCTTTGCAGGCAGCAGCAAGGCGGTGTTGGAAACCCATTTGTTTGATTTTGACAAGGACATCTATGGGCACTATGTGGAAGTGCATTTTGTTAAAAAAATTCGAGATGAACAACGCTTTGCCTCGTTAGAGGCACTGACGGCACAAATCCATAAAGACGTGCAGGCTGCGAAATTGTTTTTGTAGTTTGGCAATTCACGATCAGCGGGTATGAACAGCTTGATTAAGGGGGAAATATGTATACCACTTACCGAATAAATGCCGACGATTTAAATCCTGATTTTGTCGAAAGCTTAAAAATTTTATTTCGCCACAAACAGATTGAAATCAGCGTGCACGAAACCCACGACACAGTTGATTTATCCGAGCGTCGTGAGCAATTGGTGGCAGAAGTGCAAGATGCCCTGGCCTTATTTCGGCAAGGACAGTTGACGGCGCAAACGAGTGACGCGATTATTGCAGAACTTAATCGCTGATTAATAAACGCTTTAGTCATGCGAAAACTAATACTGACACCACACTTTAAGCGTGCATTCCGGCGTTATGTTCGCCATTCCCCTTTATTGCAAGAAAGGATCGAACAAACCTTGCGTGATATGGAGCAAGATGTGCTGGCTGCCCATCTCGCACAACATCCATTGACGGGTAAACTACAGGGTATTCGGGCGTGTTCTTGTGGATACGATTGCCGAATATTATTTACCCTTGAGCTGCATCCATTGACGGGCGAAGAGCTTATTGTGCTGTTGAATATTGGCACGCATGATGATGTGTATTAAAGGGCATAGGTCTCTACACGAGTTTGAACAAGTTATAAAAGCACCGTCATGCTGGCATCCATGCCGGAATGACGAGCTAATGACTTATGCAGATACCTATGTTAAAAACACACGGACTAAGCGGTAGTTTAAAAAATTACTCTGCATTTAGTATTACTTACGAATATCGGCTGGTATTCAGATTTATTACCGATAACAAAGCATTATTGATTGCAATCGGGACGCACGATGATGTTTATTAATTAACGCCCAACCCACACGCTATGCGCAATAACCCAAGGTTTTGCAGAGAAAAAATATTATGACCATAGACTATAAAAAAACCCTAAACCTCCCTAACACCGCTTTTCCTATGAAAGGCAACTTGGCGCAACGCGAACCCGAGCAGTTAAAAAAATGGACTGAAATGGACTTGTACAGCCAAATCAGACAGGCCGCTGCGGGCCGTCCGCCGTTTATTTTGCATGACGGCCCGCCGTATGCAAACGGCGAAATCCATATCGGTCATGCCGTCAATAAAGTCTTAAAAGACATCATCATCAAAGCCAAAACCCTAGGTGGTTATGATGCCCCTTATGTGCCGGGCTGGGATTGCCACGGCTTGCCGATTGAATTGATGGTGGAAAAGAAAATTGGCAAAGCGGGCGTTAAAGTGTCCCCCGCCGTGTTCCGCAAAGCGTGCCGCGAATATGCCGCCAAACAAGTCGGCATCCAAAAAGAAGCGTTTATCCGCTTGGGCATTTTGGGCGATTGGGAAAATCCCTACCTCACAATGGATTACCAATTTGAAGCCGACATCGTGCGCTCGTTGGCAAAAATCAACCAAAACGGCCATATAGTCGCGGGCGCGAAACCCGTACATTGGTGTACCGATTGCGGTTCGGCCTTGGCTGAAGCCGAAGTGGAATATGAAGACAAACATTCGCCCGCGATAGATGTGCGCTTTCAGGTGATTGACGAACAACGCTTTATGGCGGCCTGTCACCATGCCCCCGAACATGAAGGCCACGGGCCGTTGTCAGTGGTGATTTGGACGACCACACCGTGGACATTACCCGCCAACCAAGGCGTGGCCTTAAATCCTGAATTGGAGTATGTGGTCGTACAATGCCCGACTGAACGCTTGGTACTCGCCGAAGCCCTGTTAAAAGATGCCATGCTGCGCTATGGCTTGGACGATTACCATGTCATTGCCTATTGCACAGGCGCGGCTTTGGAACACCAGTTGTTGCAACACCCGTTCTACGATAGGCAAGTGCCTATCATTTTAGGCGACCATGTCACTACCGACGCAGGTACAGGCGCGGTACACACCGCGCCGGGCCACGGTCAAGAAGACTATGTGGTCGGCCAAAAATACGGTTTGCCTGTCGATAACCCCGTTGGTGGGGATGGCGTGTTTTTGCCCAGCACCGAATTGTTTGCGGGCGAACATGTGTTCAATGCCAATCCCCATGTTTTGGAAGTGCTGGAAGCACGCGGCAAACTCGTTCACCAACACGCCTTATTGCACAGCTACCCACATTGCTGGCGACATAAAACCCCCATTATTTTCCGTGCCACGGCGCAATGGTTTATTTCCATGAACCAAAACCACTTGCGCAGCCAAGCCTTAGACGAAGTCAAACGTGTGGATTGGATTCCTGAATGGGGACAAGCGCGCATCGAAAGCATGTTGGAAGGCCGCCCGGATTGGTGTATTTCCCGCCAACGCACTTGGGGCGTGCCGATTACCTTCTTTATCCATAAAGAAACCCGCGCCTTGCACCCGCGCACGGCAGAACTGATTGAAGCCGTCGCCCTACGCATAGAACAACAAGGCATAGAAGCGTGGTTTGAACTCGACAAAGCCGAACTGCTGGGCGCTGATGCCGATGCTTACGACAAAATGACCGACACCTTAGA
>JABFST010000290.1 GCA_013140465.1 Methylococcaceae bacterium | reverse complement strand
CTAAAGCGGTTGCTCCGCCACCAACTCGGGTGTTTTTGCGGCAAATACCTCGGCAACCAAAGCGATATGTGCAGCAAATTGGAGCAGCACCGGAATCTTCCAAGTCCGTCCGACCACACGCGCCAAGATATTGTTCATCCACAGGCGGTTGGATTGCGCATGTTCTAACACAAACGCGTAACGCCCTTCCTCGTTGACAATCGCAAAACCGTCCAGCCAGACATCAATAGTTTCCGGTTCGCCGCACAACCGGGTTTGTACAAAAACTTTGCGGGCATCAAGGTCAAATTCAAAAGCTTCGAGTTCGGCAATGCCTTTAAGCACTTTGTTGGCAACCCAAATAATCATACTGTTGGGTGTCCATTTTATCGCCAATTTTATCAGACGGGTTTTATAACTCATGTTTAGCCTTTATTTTAGTTTTAAGTAGCGCTTGGTAGCGTTGTCATCATTTTAAGCTGCCCTCGACAGCCTAAAGAATCGCATCAAATTCAAATGCTTAATTCATTTTACCAGCAAGCTGGCCCAGCGGAAAGCACCTTAAGCCCGCCGCCTAGCGTTTATGCGCATAAAAAAGGCCGGATAAATCCGGCCTTAGTGCGGTTAAACCAAATTGCCAATTAATTCAGCAAGCCTTGCAACAAGCCATTCAGCTTATGGACAAACGCCGCCGGATCTTCCAATTGCCCGCCTTCGCTTAAGATGGCTTGGTCGAACAAGATATGCGTCAAATCGGCAAAACGATTGTCGTCTTGTTCCGATTTCATGCGCACGACTAACGGGTGGGTCGGGTTAATCTCAAAAATGGGTTTTCTGCCCATGCCCATACCCATCATTTGTCCCGCATCTTTCATAATGCGTTCCATATTCAGGCTCATGCCATACACATCGGCGACCAAACATGCAGGGGATTCGGTCAAGCGATGGCTTAAGCGCACTTCGCTGACTTTTTCGCCCAACACGTCTTTAATTTGCTTTAGGATGCCTTCAAAATCTTGGTTGACTTCCTCTTGTGCGGTTTTATCTTCTTCGCTGTCCAACGCGCCTAAGTCCAAATCCCCTTTGGCAACCGATTGCAAATGCTTGCCGTCGAATTCGTCCAAATTAGACACCAGCCATTCATCAACGCGATCCGACAACAACAATACTTCAATGCCTTTTTTGCGGAAAATTTCCAAATGCGGGCTGCTTTTGGCAGCAGAAAAGCTGTCCGCAGTCACATAATAGATTTTATCCTGGCCTTCTTTCATGCGGCTGACGTAATCTTCCAACGCCACTTCTTGCTTGTCGGTGTCTGCAAGAGTAGAGGCAAAACGCAATAATTTGGCGACACGTTCTTTATTGGCATGATCTTCAATCGGGCCTTCTTTCATGACCGCGCCAAATTGTGACCAAAACGTCGCGTATTTTTCCGGTTCATTTTTTGCCAAACCTTCCAACATACCCAGCACTTTTTTCACCGCGCCGGATTTTATGCTGCTGATTTGTTTGCTTTGTTGCAAGATTTCGCGCGATACGTTCAGCGGCAAAGAATTGGCGTCAATAATGCCACGGACAAAGCGCAAGTAACGCGGCATCAGCTGTTCGGCATCATCAGTGATAAACACTTTACGGATGTACAGTTTTACCCCGTGTTTAGCATCCCTGTCCCACAAATCAAACGGGGCGCGGCCTGGCACATACAATAATAAGGTGTATTCGTTAGTGCCTTCCACCTTGCTGTGCACATAGCTCAGCGGATCTTGGTAATCGTGGCCGACGTGCTTGTAGAATTGGTTATAGTCGTCTTCAGAAATGTCTTGGCGGGCTTTAGTCCACAACGCCGAAGCACTGTTAATGGTTTCTTCTTCAATCGTGGCTACAGGTTTTTCTGCCTCTTCACCTTCTTCATCGCTGTCGTAGCTAGGCAGCACTTCTTTGTCCATCACTATTGGCAAAGAAATATGATCCGAGAATTTTCTGACGATAGAGCGGATGCGGTAGCCATCTAAAAACTCGCTTTCCGCTGCTTTTAAATGCAGCACAATTTCAGTGCCGCGTTCGGCTTTTTCGACGGTTTCTAAGGTGTAATTGCCTTCACCTGCCGATTCCCAACGGCTACCTTCGGTTTTGTCAGCACCTGCTTTACGCGTGGTTAACGTGACTTTATCGGCAACAATAAACGCCGAGTAAAAGCCCACACCAAATTGACCGATCAATTCGCTGTCTTTGGCTTGTTCACCCGTCAGGGCTTCAAAAAATTGGCGCGTACCCGATTTGGCGATAGTGCCGATATGTTCTTGCACTTCGGCGCGGGTCATGCCGATACCGTTATCGGTAATGGTGATCGTGCCTTTGTCTTTGTCAAACGCTAAGCGGATTTTCAGTTCGCTATCGCCTTCGTACAGGCCGTCATTGGACAGGGCTTCAAAACGCAGCTTATCCGCCGCATCAGAGGCGTTGGAAATCAACTCGCGCAAAAATATTTCCTTGTTGCTGTACAAGGAATGGATCATCAAATGCAGCAGATGTTTTACTTCGGTTTCAAAGCCTAGGGTTTCTTTTTTTGCTTCAACAGTCACGGTGCTCTTCCTAAAGTGGTTATTGTGAATGGCTGTTGATGTGGGGGCGCGGGGGATTTTTTCAAGGGGCTTTTTAAGGCCGATAGGCATAGAAAATAATGGCGCGTTACACAGCAACCAGCAGACTGCCCACCCAATGCCTTCTCGGTATTATTGCCGCCACGGCAAGGGCTAAAGCCGTTGCAATCCAGTTATAGGGCTGTAGGCTGGCGCGAAAACCCAGCACGCCTCGGCACAATAGGCGGCAATTGCCTAGCTTAGCAATAAACACCGTAGAGACGCGATTTATCGCGTCTGGATTTGTCGCGTCTATATTTATATCGTCTGTCATATTTGCGTTTGCGTTAGCAATTGGGGTGCTATTGGAGACGCGATAAATCGCGTCTCTACAGTCTCAATTATCGTTCCCATACAGAGCTCTCATCGTAATTCATAAGTCTAAAAAACTTTTATAAATCAATATGGAGCTTGCGAATACGGGGACGTGGCACGAATGAAACCGCTACGGCTGGTTAGCTTAGCTCTAAACACCGTAGAGACGCGATTTATCGCGTCTGGATTTGTCGCGTCTGTATTTATATCGTCTGTCATATTTACGTTTGCGTTAGCAATTGGGGCGCTATTGGAGACGCGATAAATCGCGTCTCTACAGTCTCAATTATCGTTCCCATACAGAGCTCTCATCGTAATTCATAAGTCTAAAAAACTT
>JABFST010000287.1 GCA_013140465.1 Methylococcaceae bacterium | reverse complement strand
TCATAACACCCACAGGCAGTAATTAAATCAGCCGCGCCATTAAAGCCATGTGCGCCTAATATATTATAGTTAAAGCAGTTTTCAGCCAGTTTGATCATCGCCCGGCCTTTACTTAACGGCAATAGCTGGGTGGATGATGAGGCTTCGTATTTGGGGAAAATCAGATGCCTGGGCTGGGCGGGTTTTGACCCCGCCTCTACGCTGGCATTAGGGGGGCGCAAATGCCCGACACTGCCTTTGCTGGTGTCATGAACGAGTTTGCCAAATACCGCTGAGGGCGAAAAATCTTGGATCACCGTAATTGAGCGGTTTTTGAGACTTATGGGCCTAGGCAGTGGATAAATCAGTCCGTCAGCCAATGACATTAGAGCCATCTCATCAGAAAGCAGCCGCCAACCGCTTTCCACCAAAGCGGCGCATAAAGTGCTTTTGCCACTGCCGGGCGTGCCAGGGAATATAAAAGCTTGGTTATTGAGTGCCACTACGGCAGCATGAATGACTAGGTAATGGTTGGAATGGCTGGCGACACACCAATTTAGGCCCCATTCAAACAGGGCTGCAGCTTGGTCGTAAGGCAAGGGCTTGAACGGCAAATGGCCGTCAAAAGAGAAATTGACTTGTGGATGCCAATAATGGCGCAGCCCACTAGGGGCTTGCAAAGCAACATGAAAATCGATAAAGCTGTCTGCGCTGATAATTTCAAAAGCATCGTAGAGGCAAGACAAATGCTCTGCTACTTCGGCTATAGGCGATGACACGCATACGGCATAGCCGCCAATTTTTAAGCGTAAGCCTTGTGTTTTCAGGGTTTTGAAAAGTTCCGGTTTCGGGATGTCGGCTAATTTCACGCGGCTGGGTTTTCCGTTATGATTAATAGCCCTAATTTATGGTATTCAAGAATTAAGTTATCCATAAGCAGTTTGTTGTTAATGCCTGTTTCAAATTCAAAGGCATTTTGCGCGTATTCTAACACTGCTGTGCGTGTAGTTACATTTTTGGAAAGCAATTGAAAAATAAATGCGCCTACACCGTCAAGCAAATGGGTTTGTCCTGATTGCGAATTAAAAACAACGCACTCATCGTCCCAAAGCCGATAATGTACGCCCTGTTCAGGCAAGCCAATATAGTTACCCTCAAGCATAAGTGCGTTTTAGGCAAACATTAAAATGAGGGTGCTTGCATCTACCATGTTGATTTTAAAAAGTTGGTGCGGCCTGAGTTAGCGTTTGGATAAGGCGGTGGCGGTGCGAGTGCCCCAGTATATAATTCCAACACCTGTTGTTTGGTTAAGATGTAATTAGGAATGGCTGCTGCATTAAGATAAGCCGCAATCCAAATAGCTGTTGAATTAGTAACATTTGAGCATAAAAGTTGGCGTAGGGGTGTGGTTGTGTTGCCACCGAATATAACGTTAAAGGCTGTTCCGCCAGTATAGTGGGAGCATAAGGTGCCGTTATTGGTGGGTGAAGTGATGCGCGTCCCATAAACCAACCCCGCTGTTTGCCATAAGCTAATGCTGCTGCCATTCCTCCAGAAAGTCGGATTTTGCCCTTTGACACAAGCACCGTTGGTCGTGCCGGACACATTGCCAGACAGTTGCTGGGAGAGACACATTTCCCCGCCTAATATCGACGGGCTAGTGAGCGTTAATAGGACAGGGGTGATTCCCCCCAAGCCTTTTATGAATCGCCTTCTGTTATTTGCTTCAGTTGGTTCTGTCAAATTATCTGAATTTTCTTGCTCTTGGTTGCGCATATTGGCTCACCTAAAATTGAAGGGTTCTGAAAGCCGCCCTAGGGGCAGACACATGGCGGCACTGCAAAAAATGAGAAGATCTCATGAGTAGTAAGGAAAAGGGTATTCTTGGCAAATGACGATATTGTTACTCAATTGAAAGCCTAAGTCCGTAAGAGAGCCTGATTTTAAGCCCGTCAAGTTTAAACGATAGCGTTTGGTAGTTGGGCGGTTAAATAATAGTTTATAATTTGCTTTACTTGGTCATTATATCACTGAATTATGAAAACATCATTAACCATTAGCGCAATCCAGCAGTCTTGTCAAGAAGACCGCGAAACTAACTTAGAGTTTTCTATCGCCAAAATACGCGAAGCCGCAGCCAATAACGCCGATTTGGTGGTGCTGCCCGAGCTGCATTTAGGGCCTTACTTTTGCCAAAATGAGGATTACAACAATTTTGGCCTTGCCCAAACCATACCCGGGCCGACTACAGAAAGATTGTCAGCCGTTGCCAAAGAGCTGGGGGTGGTCATTGTTTCGACTCTATTTGAGGCTAGGGCGCCTGGCCTTTATCATAATACCGCCGTGGTTTTTGATAGCGATGGCAGTATCGCGGGCCGATACAGAAAAATGCACATCCCCGACGATCCTGGCTTTTACGAGAAATACTATTTTACACCCGGAGACTTGGGCTTTAAACCCATAAACACGACTATAGGCAAATTAGGTGTATTGATTTGTTGGGACCAGTGGTTTCCTGAGGCGGCCCGATTGATGGCCTTGGCGGGTGCGGAGTTATTGGTTTATCCGACAGCCATAGGCTGGGATCCGCAGGATACGCCAGAGGAGCATCAGCGGCAAGTGGACGCTTGGGTGACTATCCAGCGTGCCCATGCAGTTGCCAATGGTATTCCAGTTGTTTCGTGTAACCGTATAGGCTTTGAGCAAGCGCCCAATTCAAACACGGGCATCCGTTTTTGGGGCAATAGTTTTATAGCGGGGCCGCAAGGCGAGATACTGGCGCAAGCCAATGCGTCTGAGCTAAAAGTGGTCACTGCAACCCTGGACAGTGACCGCAACACGCGCATTAGGCAAATATGGCCGTTTTTGCGCGACCGCAGGATTGATGCCTACGCAGATCTAAACAAGCGCTTTATAGACTGAACCGACTAGCCAGCCATCTGAAGCCGCCTATTGTAGGTTCAGATGGCTAGTGTGCGGTCAGGCTGGCTAACTAACGAATGTTAGACTTCAAACTCTTGGCGTTCGCGGCCTTCGTTAATTAAGGCTTGCAGCCATTTAGGCATAACCCCGCGCCCTGTCCATGTTTTTTCATGATCTTCGGGGTGGCGGTATTTGACAGCCACTTTAACGCCTTTGCGCACTGATGTGTTGTCAGGTTCTTTAATATCAACCACCACATCAATTGAAGCAGCCAGCTCCTTGATTTGCGCGATCACACTTTTACGCTTATTGGCCTGTTTATTTTTTAGGGCTTTTTTTGCGCCCTCAATAACATTTTGTAATTCACTTTCAGAAAGGTTTTTATAATCGGTCATTGTTACTCCATCCATAATAAAAAAATAAAGGGCATTGTATCATAAATAACCAAGCTATTTAAAGGCATTGCAATAATAGCCCGCTATTATGTCCGTTTCCCGAGCCTATTATAATATATTTCTAAAAATTAAAGCATGTGGTAATTTAAAAATAACGCTGTTTTGGCCTCACTTTGGCACTTATAGAGTCCGAGTAAACATTCAGTCCCCCTCCTTAAAAAGGAGGGGTTAGGGGAGGGGGCCTGAATAAGTACGAGTCCGAAGCTGATAAATCTACATTAAACTCCCTCTCCCTCAGGGAGAGGATAGGGTGAGGGGGATTTAATGTCGCTTTACTTCCTGCGTTCCCTATACTTTATAATATTTACGGGTCTATGTGTTGTAGATCATATAATCCCCTTGCCAATGTGGTTGTTGGAGGTGTTTTTTTTCCAACAGGACTATAGGCTGCAAATCTTAGCGGCAGCACGGCGCAAACAAAGTTTGGGTTGCACGGTGATTTTTCTGGGCAACTTAAAAATTTAGGCGTTTGGCTATTTTATAGGTGTTGTGTTGCTATAATAGCTGCCAATTGTAACCGTCGTAATTCTGATTGAGAGACTTCATGATTCAAGGTAGTATCGTAGCCTTAGTAACCCCCATGTTTCAAAACGGTGCCGTGCATTTTGACCAACTAAAAGCCTTGGTTGAATTTCATATAGATCAAGGCACTGATGCTTTGGTTGCCGTAGGCACCACAGGCGAATCCGCCACCCTGGACGAGGCGGAACACTGCGCCGTTATCAAGGCCGTTATTGGCTATGCGGCGGGCAGGATTCCCGTCATAGCAGGCACAGGGGCCAATTCCACCACCGAAGCCATCAACCTGACCCAAAAAGCCAAGCAATTGGGGGCTGATGCCTGTTTGATTGTTACACCTTATTACAATAAACCCACCCAACAAGGTTTGTTCCTGCATCACAAAGCCATTGCCGAAGCCGTTGACATTCCGCAAATTCTATACAACGTCCCTGGCCGCACAGGCTGCGACATGTTGCCTGAAACCGTAGGGCAATTGGCTGCCATCCCCAATATTGTGGGTGTCAAAGAAGCCACGGGCGACTTGTCCCGCGTAAAAAAAATCCGTGACTTAGTGGGCGACGATTTTGCCATTTACACGGGCGACGATGCCACTAGCCGCGAATTTTGTTTGTTGGGCGGTAACGGCAGCATCACCGTCACAGGCAATGTTGCACCGCGCAAAGTGCATGACATGATTACCGCCGCCATCGCCGGCGACAACGCAACCGCGCAGGCTATCGACCAACACTTGGCGGCTTTGCACAAACAGCTGTTCATCCAATCCAACCCCATCCCCGTCAAATGGGCGGTGGCGCGTATGGGCTTGATGGATACAGGTATCCGTTTACCTTTAACTTGGCTGACTGACGATTGTGTCGCCAGCGTAGAAGATGCCTTGCGTCAGGCTAATGTGATCCAATGAAAACACGTTTTGGCCTGATACTATTGACGAGCTTGGCGTTAAGCAATTTAACCGCTTGTAGCTATATTCAAAGCCTGTTTCCTGATAAGGAAAAAGACTATCAATACACGACAGAAATTGCCCCGCTGATTTTGCCGGAAGACTTAAAAAGAGCGGCTACGCCCCAATTGCCGTCGGTGGCAACGGTGG
Organism: Methylococcaceae bacterium; assembly: GCA_013140465.1. Lineage (GTDB taxonomy): Bacteria > Pseudomonadota > Gammaproteobacteria > Methylococcales > Methylomonadaceae > Methylobacter_C. The sequence goes on along the minus strand of JABFST010000287.1, from coordinate 6,737 downwards.
AACCCAGCGCAGCTGTTGCCGACGTTGCTCCCCCGATAACAGCTGATGCCGCAGCAGAACCTGTGGAACAAGCGTTAGATACACGCCTTCCTCCTGCTCCGGCGGAAAGCGGGTCGGACATTCCCAACTCGGCAATCAGTGTCGAGCGCGTTCAATTTGCTGATGGTGAAAACCGTTTGCGCATTAATGTGCCGTTTGTCAAAGCGTGGCGTATAGTCGGCAAGGCACTTACCCGAAAATCCATAGAAGTTACCGAACGCGACCAAACTGCAAGGCTGTTTACAGTCCATTACGACCCCGATGAACAAGTGGTTGCCGATGATTCTTACTGGGATGAGTTGGTGTTTATGGTTAAAGGCTTGCAAGGCAACGATCAAACTTATCGGCTGAAACTCGAAGAACAACAGCCGCAAAAAACAGATATTGTCGTGTTGGATGAAGACCAGCAGTTAACGGCGGATGAAAGCAGCATCAAGCTGTTAAACTTATTGGAAGCTACGATTAAGGCCGACTTGGCGAAAAATCAATAAGCCTAAGTTGTTGGCAACGTGCTAACTAGCCAAATACTTTGCGCGTTAGCAAGCACCCAAGGAACAAGCAGGAATAACGGGGTGACTGTGTGGTTTATATCAACGCTTAAGTGCCAGCCGTATGCCTTAACTTAAATGCTAACTCAGTTGACTACTATATAAAGAATCGGCGTACTTATTCAGGCCCCCTCACAAGCTCTCCCCCCTTGAAAAAGGGGGGAGAGCTTGTGAGGGGCTGAGGGGGGTTATTCAATAAAACCTCCCCTAACCCCTCCTTATTAAGGAGGGGGACTGAATGTTTACGAATCGGCAGTCGTCTTCATCCGATGCCCATGAGTTCCCTCCTACTGACACGCAGCTAAGGCCAAAACCGTTGTCGAATAATTCCCTGCAAACATAAAGGCCATTAATTTCGTCATCACAGCTTAATAGCAATACCCTTATTCATTTAAATTACCCTACTACTTAGCGACTATGTTAAAAATCCCTGGCCCTACGGCATTATCCGATTTTCGTATCAACAAATTACGCGCCCAATTGTGCGCCATAGAGCCGACTATCACTGCTGTTAGCGCCCGATTCATCCATTTTGTCGATGCCGAAACCGCCCTCAACACCGACCAAACCGACACCTTAAACCAACTGCTGGCCTATAGTGGGACTGCCATCACTACCGAAACAGCGGGCGACAAACTACTGGTTATCCCGCGCGCGGGGACTATTTCGCCGTGGTCCAGCAAAGCCACCGAAATTGCCCAACGCTGCGGGCTAACGGCTATCAAGCGCCTAGAGCGCGGCATTGAATACACCCTGAGTGCCAGCCAGGCGTTGTCGCTCGACAGCAAAACCCAGCTTGCCGCTGTTTTGCATGACCGCATGACCCAATCGGTGCTGTTTGACGGGCAAGAACCCGATTTGTTCGCCGATCACCAACCCAAACCTTTACAGCGCATAGACGTTATCGGCTTAGGCCGTGCTGCCTTAGTCCATGCCAATGCCGAGCTGGGCATGGCTTTGTCGGATGATGAAATCGATTATTTAACCGCCAGTTTCCAGCAACTGGGCCGTAATCCCACCGACGTGGAACTGATGATGTTCGCCCAAGCCAATTCCGAACATTGCCGCCACAAAATTTTTAATGCTAATTGGACTATCGACGGTGTCGCCCAAGCCCATACTTTATTCGGCATGATCCGCAACACCGCCGAACAAAGCCCGTCCGGTATTCTTTCGGCATACAGCGACAACGCCTCGGTTGCAATAGGCGCACACGCCCAGGTTTTTATCCGCGATGCCCACAGCCACGAATATGGCTATGTCGAAGAATACGCGCATTTATTGATGAAAGTGGAAACCCACAACCACCCCACCGCGATTTCCCCATTTCCAGGCGCGGCAACCGGATCCGGCGGTGAGATTCGTGACGAAGGCGCAACCGGGCGCGGCTCGGCAACCAAAGCGGGCTTGACGGGCTTTTCCGTGTCGCACTTAAAAATTCCGGGTTATCTCCAGCCTTGGGAACAAGACCACGGCAAACCCGCGCGTATCGCCTCGGCCTTGGCGATTATGCTGGAAGGCCCGTTAGGCGGTGCTGCGTTTAATAACGAATTTGGCCGACCCAACCTCGCAGGTTATTTCCGCAGCTTTGAACAAATCGCTCCAGGCGACGACCCCAATGCCCTGAAAGGCTACCACAAGCCCATTATGATCGCGGGCGGCATGGGCAATATCCGCCCCATGTTAATCGACAAACACCCCATCCCTGCGGGTTCGTTGATTATCATCTTGGGCGGCCCCGCCATGCTAATCGGCTTGGGCGGTGGTGCGGCCTCATCGCAAGCTTCAGGCGCGGGTTCGGAAGACTTGGATTTTGCCTCGGTACAACGCGAAAACCCCGAAATGGAACGCCGTTGCCAAGAAGTCATCAACCATTGCAACTCCTTGGGCGATGCCACCCCGATCATCTCTATCCACGACATCGGCGCGGGTGGCTTGTCTAATGCCGTCCCTGAAATCATCCACGATTGCGGGCGTGGCGGACGTTTTGAATTGCGCAAAGTCCACAATGCCGACCCCGGCATGTCGCCTATGCAAATTTGGTGCAACGAAGCCCAAGAACGTTATGTGGTTGCCATCAAGCCTGATGCCTTGGCCTTATTCACGGCTTTTTGTGAACGCGAACGCTGCTTGTTTGCCGTGATTGGCGAGGCCACCGAAGACGAACATTTATTGCTAAACGACGGCTTATTGGGCGACAAACCCGTAGACATCCCGATGTCCATCTTGTTTGGCAAACCCCCTAAAATGCACCGCCAAGTGGCACATGTCAGCCCCAAAACCCAGCCCTTAAACCTAAGCGATGTTAGCTTGCCTGAAGCGGTCAAACGGGTTTTGGCTTTTCCGGCAGTGGCTGACAAAAGCTTTCTGATCCACATCGGCGACCGCTCGGTTACTGGCTTGGTGGCCCGCGACCAAATGGTCGGCCCTTGGCAAGTGCCTGTCGCCGACGTTGCCGTCACCGCGTCGGGTTTTTATGCCCTGACTGGCGAAGCGATGGCGATGGGCGAACGCGCTCCGATTGCGGTCATTGATGCCCCTGCCTCAGGCCGCATGGCGATAGGCGAAGCCTTAACCAACCTCGCGGCGGCGCGTATTGAATCCTTAAGCCATATCAAAATTTCGGCCAACTGGATGGCGGCGGCAGGTTTTCCGGGTGAAGACGCGGCTTTGTTCGACACCGTCAAAGCCGTGGGCTTAGAGCTTTGCCCGGCGTTAGGCATTGCCATCCCTGTCGGCAAAGATTCGCTGTCGATGAAAACCTTGTGGCAAGATGAGTCCGGCCAAAAAACCATGACCGCGCCCTTGTCCTTAATTATCACCGCTTTTGCCCCGGTGTTGGACATTAGCACCACGCTTACCCCGCAACTGCAAAACGTCAGCGACAGCGAATTATGGCTTATCGACTTGGGCGCAGGTAAAAACCGCTTGGGTGGCTCGGTGTTGGCGCAAGTCTATCAACAACTGGGCAATGATTGCCCTGATGTCGATGATGCCCAGCTGTTATCAGCCTATTTCAACGCCATCCAAACCCTCAACCAACAAGGCAAGTTGCTCAGCTACCATGACCGTTCCGACGGTGGCTTGTTGGCAACAGTTGCGGAAATGCTGTTCGCCAGCCGTATTGGCATCAAACTAAATCTTGATGCCTTGGGCAGCGATAGCCTCGCCGCGTTATTTAATGAAGAATTAGGCGGCGTGGTGCAAATCCGCCCTGCCGACCGTGCCGACATCGTCGCCTTATTGGCGCAATCCGGCTTAAGTGCTTATCCCATCGGCACGCTACAACACGCGCAACAGTTGGACATTGTGCAGGGCGAGCAAGTGCTTTATAGCGCCAGCCGCGCCGACTTGCAAAGCGTGTGGTCAGAAGTCAGCTATCGGATGCAAGCCTTGCGTGATAACCCAGACTGCGCCCAACAACAATTTGACCGCATCCAAGATGACCAAGACCCCGGCTTGCACGCCAGTTTAAGCTTTAACATCGATGAAGACATCAGCGCGCCTTACGCCGACGTACGCCCCAAAGTCGCCATTTTGCGCGAACAAGGCGTAAACGGGCATGTGGAAATGGCGGCGGCGTTTGACCGTGCAGGTTTTACCAGCATCGACGTGCATGTCTCGGACATTATCCACGGACGGGTCAGCTTGCAAGACTTTACTGGCTTGGTCGCTTGTGGCGGGTTCTCTTATGGGGACGTGTTGGGTGCTGGCGGCGGCTGGGCCAAATCGATACTCTTCAATGCTCATGCCCGCAGCGAATTTGCCGCTTTCTTTGCCCGCTCCGACACTTTTGGTTTAGGCGTTTGTAATGGCTGCCAAATGCTGTCCGGCTTAAAAGACATTATCCCGGGTGCGGAGCATTGGCCCCGGTTTCTGCGCAACCATTCCGAACAGTTTGAAGCCCGAGTCGCTATGGTAGAAGTACAGCCTTCGCCGTCCATTTTGCTGGCGGGTATGGCAGGTTCAACCATGCCTGTCGCGGTTGCGCATGGCGAAGGCCGTGCCGAATTTGACGACCTGCAAGCGGCAATAGATGCCCAAGCCATCGCCTTGTGTTATGTTGACAACTATGGCGCCAAAACTACGGCGTTTCCGGCCAACCCTAACGGCTCACCTTTAGGCGTTACGGGCTTGACCACCCGCGACGGGCGTTTTACTATAATGATGCCACACCCCGAACGTTGCTTTAGAACCTTGCAAAACTCGTGGCATCCAGACAACTGGGGCGAATACGGCGCGTGGATGCGGATGTTTAGGAACGCCAAAGTGTGGACGCAAACGGCGGCAAAAAAATAATGCACTTAGGGTGGCTTTGCCCACCCCGCCAGTTGGGCATTACGCTGGTCGGGTTACTGCCCGACCACAAATACTATCCCATTACTGCGTGCGATAGGCTACACATCTAGCGTGTATGCCCGCACGCCTTAAATGCAAAGCTTTAAGCCATCTCCAGCACACGCGTGTACAAGGCTTAATACACAACGCAAACAATAATAAGGTCAGCCCATAGACCCCCATCCAGACCACAATACACCTAAAAAATTGTTCCCTTCATAGCCCTAGCAGGAAAACAAATGAGCTTAAGTACAACCCAAAAGATTACCTATAGCTTGGTGTTGATCGGTCTTACCATCATCGTCACCGTCCCGGATGTCGTATTCGGTTTTATCATGGAAATTTTCCATTTACTCTTTGAATTGGTCTTTATTTTGTTCGAGTGGTTGGAGTCAACACTCGACCACCTCGTAGAACACCTTTTCCACACCGATTTACACACAACCCAAATTATCGTTTTTTACCTAATATTAACGCTTTTTGCTTACCCTGCTTTTTATCTGTGGCAAAAACTTAATAAGCTCTGTGCCTATTTAAAAGATTCGGCAGGCTATTGCCAAGACCAATTGAGCTATTTGAAGGCAGACACGGGTTTTTATTGGCAAGGTTTGCCGTGGTTGGATAGGGCAAAAGTGTTCGCGATTGTGTTGGGTTCGCTGTATTTGGCGTCATTTTTCTTTATGTAAACATTGGCAGAAAGCCATCCTTGTCAGAGGAGGATGTTGTAAATGCCAAATTGTAGGCAAAATACGCAAGAGGGAGTTAAGGCAGAACGTCACCACTCCTGCAAAGCCGGAATGGTGCGCTGACGACAGAGAGTTTTGCTCTAAGGAAGGGGCACTTGCGTCCCGTATAAGAGAGTGGCAAACCGTATGAAGGGTTTGCCTGTCAACGGCAGGTTTCTGGTATTGCGCCAGCTGCTATTTGATAAACAACATTTCTTGGTAAGTCGGGAACGGCCATTGCGCATCGGCGATTTCACCTTCTAAGGTGTCGGCGTAGCCACGGATTTCATCCATGAGCGGGCGCAAAGTTTGGGCGCAAAACTGCATGTGGGCTTCGGGTGAGTCGAAGTCGTGCTGTTTTAACGCGGCACTGAGCTTAGCAACCAAGGCCATCATCGTGTCCAACAAGGCCGCGATCTGGCCCGCAGCGTCGCTGCTGAGGGTTATGCCGTTGTTTTTAAGACTGTTTATGGTGCCAGAAAGTTCCGACAAATAAGCCACCACGGCAGGAAAAATCCCAGTTTTTGCCATGCTGACCACCAGTTTGGCTTCTACTTCAATGGCGAGTATGTACTGCTCGGCATAAATTTCAAAACGGCTGGCAAGCTCAACAGGCGACAATACGCCCAGTTTGCTGAACAGTTCTTCAATATAGGCTTCTTTCAACACAGGCAAAGCATCGGCGGCGGTTTTTAAATTAGCCAAGCCGCGTTCTTCCACCGCCATTTTATGCCATTCGGCAGAATAGCCATTGCCACCAAAAACCACTGCGCCGTGGTTGTCGATAACTTCTTTAAGGGTTTTCAGGATAGCCGCATCCAGTGACAAACCTGCCTTAAGTTCGGCTTCCAAACTATCAGCTATCCAGTTTAACGAATCCGCCAGCATTGAGTTCATAGCGACCAAGGGGCCAGCTACAGATTGGCCTGAACCGACGGCGCGGAATTCAAAACGGTTGCCAGTAAACGCAAACGGTGAGGTGCGGTTACGGTCGCCGGAATCTTTGTTGAACACAGGTAAGGTGTTGATGCCCAAATCCATCACCCCGGCATTCAGCGAGCCAGTAATTTCACCTTTGCTGATTTGT
>JABFST010000114.1 GCA_013140465.1 Methylococcaceae bacterium | reverse complement strand
TGTCCAAACCGTTTAACACGCCGTAAGTCATAATGCAGCGGAAAGGCGTTTGCGCAATTAAAGTGTCCAGCAACTGGGCGATGAGCTTACGGTCAGGGTGGGCGCCATAGTTGGGGTTTAGCGTGCCGACATAAGGGCTAAACGCGGCGCATTGCAAACTGTTGTTGGCGGGTAAGGTTTTAGGGTGTTTGCGTGCCAAGGCCATTGAGCCATAGCTTAACAACACCAAAGCCATTATTAGGCAGGATAAACGCTTCATATCAGTGTTCCCATAGGGCTAAGAGTGGAAAAGATACATCACTGTCAACCTATGATAGGCGATGTTGGAGGTGGATCAGGAGAATGAGGGGCAGGGTGTGGGATACTGCCGACAGTTAAGCAAGAAATTGGTTTGTGTAGGGTGTGGAAAGGTGCTTAGCCTTCTCCGGCAGGATGACGAGGATAACGATGTCCTGACAATGCCCGTCGGAGAAAGTCCAGCACTTAGGCCAGTTGCTTATTTGCCCAACACGTCTTGACGTGTGCTTTCAGCAATAGCCGCCGCTTTGGCGATAAGGTCTTGGGGAACGTTAAGCTCTTTCATGGTGGCGCCCAAGTGTTCCATAATCACATTGAAATGGTCGTTGCCTAAACCCATTTTGACTAAGTGGGCGTGGGCTTTGCGCATATCCGCGCCGTTATAGTTGTTAGGGCCGCCAAAAGCCATTGTTAAGAAGGCTTTTTGTTTAGCCGCTTGCGCGTCCATATTGGTGTCATCAAAAAAACGGTTGACGCGGTAATCAGCCAACACTTTACGGTAAAACACATCAACTGCCGCATCAACTGCTGCTGCGCCGCCGATTTGTTCAAACAAAGATTTGGTGGGGATAGTGCTTTCGGGTGTGCTACTCATAGTGGTCTCCGGTATTATTATTTTAAGGGTGAAGGTAAGCCATTTAGCTCGCGGGCAAGTTTATAACAAGCCTAATTCTTATACAATAAATAACTTATAAAAGCCTAGTGTGGCATAATTTAGGCGGTAGCAGGACGCGCAGGATTTGCCTTGTGGCTAAAGCGTCCCGTATCTGCCGACTGCCTACAGTGTTTTTAGACTAAGCCCTCACCATCAACCTGACATGCTGCCGACCATTAGCCCACGCCAACAACACATACTCGCCCAATTGCTGGAACATAGGGACGGCTTAAGTATAGACGCATTAGCAAAAGCCTTAGCCATTTCCAGGACCGCCGTCCAACAACATGTCGTCGGCTTAGAAAACGATGCCTATATAAAAAGGCGTGCCTTTAACAAAACCGCGGGCCGCCCAGTGGTGATTTACGGCATCACCGACAAAGGCATCAACTGTTTTCCTAAGCAATATGCGTGGTTTTCAGAATTGCTGCTCAGCGAGTTGCAACAGCAGTTGGGGGCGGAAGACTTTAAAGCATTTTTGCAGCGCTTGGCCCAACACTTGGCGGACAGATATGGCGAACAATTTGACGGCAAAAATTTGGCAGAACGCCAAACTGCGCTGTTAGAGCTGATGAACCACTTAGGCTATCAAGTCAGCGCCGATAAGCAGCCCGACAGCCCAGAAATGCAGATCCGCGCCAGCAACTGCATTTATCACGACCTCGCCCAAAAACACCCAGAAATATGCGCTTTTGATGTCAGCCTTATCAGCGCATTGCTAAACCGCACTGTCCAGCAAACCCAGTGCATGGCAAAAGGCGATTGTGCTTGTTATTTTAAGGTGCAGGAATGAGAGTCTATGAACGTGTTGTCTTTTCAAGTCCCGTAAGATTGTATATTTCTGAAAGGAATCTCACGGGTTCTTTTTCTTGCCAAGCTTTATGGTTGTTTAGCCTTCAGTTGTAAATGTTTTGTAACTATTCAGAGCGACTTCTAATAAGTCAAATTTACCGTAGGCTGAGCGGAGTCGAAGCCGGTTTGTTCGCTTCGACTCCGCTCAGCGAACGGCTGTTGTGCCCCGGATGCTGAATAGTTACAATGTTTTTACGATGGGCCGTATCGATTACCAAAATAAGCAGTTCTTTATCTTTGATTTGGCAAATAACACGATAATCGCCAACACGATACCGCCATAAGCCTTTAAATTCGCCTTGGAGTGCCTTGCCTGTCAAGCGTGGGTTAGCCATATTCGGCAATTCAAGTTCTAAAAAACGCCATATTTTAGCAGCGGCTATACGGTCAATTTTAGCCAACGACCTGACGGCCTTATCCTGTATTTTGGCTTCCCGTTTAAGCTGGGACAGTTTGGGTGTCGTTCGCTGAGCGGAGTCCAAGCGAATCCCGCCGCCGGCTTCGACTCCGCTCAGCCAACGGCTCCGCTCAGCCAACGGCTCCTCAGTCCCGCTTTAAGTGAGTAGCCTGTATTTTAATCTGCCAGTTGCTCATAAAGTTGCTTGGCTTCGGCTAAAGACAACAAGCTTGCTTCGCCGCTTTCAATGTCTTTAAGCGCGGTTTCTGCAAGACGCGCATCGTAATGATCTTCCAAATAGTCGGTTAAGCCTGTTCAATGAGTTGGTTGACAGGCTGGTGTTCGGTTTTTGCTAACTGTAAAAAAGGTTGTTCTAAATGTTTTGGAAACGCAATCATCGTTTTTCTCCGTAAACTTAGTAAAACAGTAAGCGTTACAAGTGCGCAAGACCCAACCCGCTCCCGCAGACCCGCAAGACTTACTCACCCAACTGCAATTGCACCCAAGGCACGACACCCGCCAAAGCCGCAGCCAAAGCACCAGGATTATTGCCGCCCGCTTGGGCCAAATCGGGTTTGCCGCCGCCTTTGCCGCCGATTTGGGTGGCGACAACATTGACTAGATCACCTGCTTTAATACGGGCTGTAACATCTTTGGACACGGCAGCGACCAAACTGACTTTATCGCCTTCAACCACCGCCAACACCAAGGCGCAACTGCCTAGTTTGTTTTTCAGTTGGTCAGCCATATCGCGTAGGGTCTTGCTATCAACATCCAATTTCGCTGCCAATACTTTAATACCTGCCACTTCAACGGCTTGCTTGCCTAATTCATCGCCTGCTGAACTGGCCATTTTGGCATTGAGGCGTTCGAGTTGTTTTTCGAGGGCGCGGTTTTTTTCCAGCAATTGCTCGACTTTTTCGGCGGTTTTGTCGATAGGGCTTTTTAACACCCCGGCAATACGGCCTAGGGCTTGGTCACGCTGGGCTATCCAGTCGATACACGCCGCACCTGTGACGGCTTCAATACGTCTTACGCCCGCCGCGCCACCGGTTTTGCTGATGATTTTAA
>JABFST010000123.1 GCA_013140465.1 Methylococcaceae bacterium | reverse complement strand
TTGCCCAAACGCTATGCCGATAGTGGCAGCGGTCAGGGAGGGCGCATCGTTAATGCCATCGCCCAGATACACGGTTTTTGCCAGTTGGGTTTCTTGGCGGACTAAGGCCAGCTTTTGTTCGGGGCTTTGGCTAAAGTAAACGTGCGGGATGCCGACCTTATCGGCAAGATAGCGCACTTCGGATTCACGGTCGCCAGAGACCAGCATGACTTTTTCAAACAAATGGTTGGGCTGTAAGTGGTTGATGAATGATGAGCTATCGGAACGCACTTCGTCGCGGAATTGCAAGGTGGCGGCATAGCTGTCGTCAATCAGCACAATACATTCTAGCCCGCCAGCCAGCGGCGGTAATGCTTGGAGTTGGTCTGGGCATTGCGCGGTATAGTGTTTGCGGCTAGTGATTTGTAGGTGTTTGCCCTGTACTGTCCCTGTCAGCCCTTTGCCGGGCAATTCGGCGATCTGTTCCACATTGTCCAAGTTGATACCTTGGGCTTTGGCGGCTTTGACGATTGCGCCGGATAAGGGGTGTTTGGAATAGCGTTCTAGGCTGGCGGTCAAGCCGAGTATTTCGGCTTCGTTATGCGGCGCGGCGGGCAAAATGGCGGTCAGAGACGGGCGACCATAGGTTAAGGTGCCAGTCTTATCAAAAATGGCGGTGCGGCATTGGCCGATGGTTTCGAGGATGGCGGGGTTTTTTATGATAATTTCGCGCCGTGCCGCCAAGGAAATCGAGCTGATGATGGTCACGGGAATGCCGATTAGCAGCGGGCAGGGCGTGGCAATCACCAAAACCGCCAGAAAGCGCGTGACATCGCCGCTAAACCACCAAGCGGCTAAGGCGACCAGTACTGTTAAGGGCGTATAAAACGCGCCCAGTTGGTCGCCTAGCCGACGGATATTGGGGCGGTATTGTTCGGAAGAGCGCATCACTTCCATGATTTTGGCATAGCGGGAATCGACCGAAAGTTTGTCGGCGCGTATGGTTAGGCCACTGTCGCCGTTAATCGCCCCCGACATCACTTCTGAACCCGCTGTTTTGGACATCATATACGGTTCGCCTGTTAAGAACGATTCGTCCATCGTGCCGTTGCCTTCCAATACCGTGCCATCGACCGGGCAGATTTCATGCGGCAAGATCAATAAAGTGTCGCCGATGACCACTTGTTCGGTGCTGAGGTCGGTGAGGGTGTCGCCGACTTTTTTATGGGCAACCGACGGCATCCGTTTTGCCAAGGCTTCCAGCACTGACGACGCTTTGCGCACGGCGTATTGTTCCAGCACCGCACCGCCGGACAGCATCAAAACGACTAAGCTGCCCGCCAAATATTCCGCCAATAATACGGCGGTGACAATAGACAAGCCCGCCAACAAATCGGCGCCAAAATCACCACGGAACAGTTTTGCCACTAATTGGTAGAGCAGGGGTAGGCCGCCTAAGATCAAGACGGCGAGCAAAGGCAGTTGCAACAGCGTCGCGGCGAGATGGCCCTGAATGTGGAAGACCTCGGCTTGGGCGGCGCTTAAGACCGTATCGATGCTGAGGGTATAGGTTTGATCGCTGATGTTGAGGGCATAATGCAGGATCAGGTGGCAAGCGATACCCAATAGGCTTAAGAGGGCGATGTGGTTTTCATAGCGGTGCGGGCTTGCCATAGTGGTTGCCAGTTTGTAGGTTAAAAGGCTAAGTGTACTAGGGTTTTAGGCTTGCTTAGGCACGCGGATCATAAAGGTCTAAATAAGCCAGGTATACGAGAGCGGGGAGAGGTCAGTTTAGCGTTGGCAAACGCGGCAAAACACAGTGCTGCGGTTAGCCAGGCGGACTTCAGTGAGGGCTTGTGTACAGGTCACGCACGGTAAGCCCGTGCGCCCATAGACCCGCAATTGCTGTTTGAAATAGCCAGGCTTGCCGTCTTCGTTGACAAAATCGCGTAAGGTGGTGCCGCCTTGCTCTATGGAATGCCGCAACACCACGCGGATGCACTCGGCGAGCCGTTGGTAACGTGCCAACGACACTTTTCCAGCGGGGCGGGTTGGTAAAATGCCAGCCATAAATAAGGCTTCGTTCGCATAAATATTGCCGACACCGACGACAATATGGCTGTCCATAATAAACGACTTAATCGGCATTTTGCGGCCTTTCGCCTTGGCGTACAACAGTTCGCCACTAAAATCGGGTGACAAGGGTTCAGGCCCCAAAGCGTTCAGCAACACATGTTCGTCTATAGGCGCAGTCGTCCATAACATCGCGCCAAAGCGGCGCGGGTCGTTATATCTGAGTATTATGCCATTAGTAAAAATAATATCGATATGGTCATGCTTGCCCGGCACTTGTGCCGCCGACAAAATCCGCAAACTCCCCGACATGCCCAAATGCACCAGCAGAGTCCCCGATTCGGTGCTGAACAACAGGTATTTTGCCCGTCGGGTGACACCTACCATAAGCTGTCCTTTAAGGGTTTCGGCTAAAGTGTCTGGCACAGGCCAGCGCAGTTGGTGTTGGCGCACCAGCACTTGCGCTATGGTTTGCCCAATGATGTGCGGCGCAACGCCACGGCAAGTGGTTTCAACTTCGGGCAATTCGGGCATGGTGGTTACTTGGGCGGGTAGATTACGTTAGCGTAGCGTAACCGGACATAACGGGCAGGGTCAACTCAGGCGTATGAATCCGCCTTAGGCGCTGGGCGTTAGGTAGAGAAAATGATACTAAAGTTTGCCGTCGTTAAAAAAGCGTACAACATTTAGTTTATGCTGCTTTTCGTTCAACGTGTGAATCGAGTGGGACAGATTCACCTTGCTCAATATAATCAGTTTTAACCAATCCCCAAGCAATTTGAAGTTCTCGTAAAGCATTTTCAGGAGTAGAAGAAAATGCTGAAATTTCAGGCATTTCTACAAAATGTGCTAGCCAATGTTCGTCATCAAAATAAACGTTAATGGTATGTCCATCGAAGTATTGGTCTGTCATTGTTCTTGCTTGCATCTTTATAAGAATGGCTTTATTTGATGGCCTTTAGCCGCGTAGGTCGGGTTAGCCAAGTGGGGTGCATTCCATGCACCAAAAATGTAAGACGCAGCAACGGACTTTAATTATTTGTGGCGCGAAAATGTGCGTGGAACGCACCGTACCCTGTTATCTAATTCCCAAAATCTGCTGAAGCTCCGCTGGAGCGATGCGTTAAGCATGATGTTTGTTCAGCAAATTGAAGCATCGCCCGCAACGCTTGGTTTACTGCCTCTGAATTGTGAAAAGCAGCAGCTACGTCTGGTTCAAGAACAACGAT
>JABFST010000095.1 GCA_013140465.1 Methylococcaceae bacterium | reverse complement strand
GCTCAAAAGTATCCGCCCCGGTTTGGCGTTGTTGGCGGACGATCAGCAATTGCAAAATATGCCCCACGCGCACGGTGTGCATATCGGTAAACAACTCGGGGTTGGCCTTAATCAGCATCCCCAAATAAATCACCAACTCTTGGATGATGATGTGTTCGCTAGGATCAGACGAGTTATGGCTGCGGATAATCTGCAATATTTCCGACGAATCCGCCGGACGGCTTAAGGTCGAACGGCTGCTATAGGCGCGTCCTAAGGTCAGCGCGTGCTGGCGCACCAAGATGTCGGTTGCAGCCTGTTCTAAGTTGATGTCGTATTTGCCCAATAGCCCTGCGCTACGCCTGACCACCGACCAGACATGCTGATCCCCTGCCCGTTCATAAATCTCTTCGAGCAAATCGCGGTAACTGGCGGCTAGCCCTTCGTGGTTATGTAAGGCAGTGCGGCAATCCAAACCATAGCGTGCGCACAGCAATATCAACACTTCCAATTGCAGATAGAGACTGCCGTTGGTCTTTAGCTGCGCCGTCAACTCGGCATCGCTGCACGCCTCCAACACAGCCAGATCAATGTCCACGGGCGTATTGGCAGCCTCGGTAAAAGGTAATACTTGAAAAAACGGTCGTTCCAGCTCTTCCCAACTGGCTTTAGAAAACTCAAAATCATGCAAATAATTGATTTTTTCTTGGCTGGCAGAGTCGGTAAAGTCCAGCAAAGAGCCTAAACTCAGCTTAATGCCGTTGGTGGTACCTTGTTGCAGCTCTTTTATAAACGCCAGCAAGATGTCCTTATGCTGGCTACCCAACATATTTTGTTTGATGGTGATGACCACCAAAGGATTGCCCGGGCTATCCCAATGTTTGTAAATATAAGCGAACTCCACGCGCAAGCGCTGAATCAGCAAACGGTTGTCCATTGCCAAGTAAAAACCTTTTTGGTTAAGGCATTGCGGCAAGAACACCAAACGCTCGCCCGCCAAAATATACAGTTTGGAAGTTGCCAGCGTCCGCAATTGGCGTAATGGCCTACCCGTTAAGCCAATGCGGTCATTACGCCCGACATGGGTATAAGCTGCCGCCAATTCGCTGGCCTCGCGGATTTGGATAGGGGCGATTTCCGCCAAGGTTTGGGTGCTAATGCCTGCTGCTTGCAATTGCTGTTGCACCGACTCGTCTTGCGCCAGAAATTGGATTTGTAAGCGGTAATCGTGGCGTTTATTAACGGCCTGATGACGGCCTAAGGGGTCGATGTCAGCCAAATTCAGTAAACCGTCTTGCACTAAACACCCCAAAATAAACAGGCTTTGCGCCCATACCAAAGGGATGTTTTCATTGGCTACGCGGGTTTGGCTGTGCGGCTGGGCGCGTTCTTTGGCTATCAAGGTTTTGGGGACGGCATAAAGCTCTGGCAACAACCATTGTCCTTGCTGCTCAACCGCCAGATCCAGCAATTTTTGCCGATAATCGGCAGCGCGGTCGTGGTCGCCTTTAAACAGGTTATTTAGCAGTAAATAGGTAAAAAACAGCGGCCATTCGCATTCTATATCCATAAACTGTTTTAACTCATGCGGATCGTAATAATGCCGCTGTAAGTCTTCCAAGGCCGTTTGGTGGCCATCCAACAAAAACCGTTTGCAGCCATAACGGCCTTCTAGCTTTTGGCAAATCAGGCTTTCGGTTTTTGCCAATAACGCGGGGTTATCCACCGCAAACGCGGGAAAGCCGACGATGCTCAACACCGCTGCATCGGCTTCTTTTGAAATCGATTCCCTAGGCAGCAACGCTTCTAAAGTAATGCGGGTACGCGCAATATCGTCACTAATCACATGCACAACCGACGCTTGCCCGCCATCTTTGCCAAATAAATTAAAGCCAGACAAGGCTTCTAGCGCGGCTTTCGCCATGCCTATCGAACTGGCATTGAGTTCGGCAATGCCGTGGTTGATTTTATGCCCGCGTTCCCAAATCCCGTAATCGGGGGTACGGTAAGTGCGGCTAATATAATGCACTAGGTTTTGGACAAAAATGACTTCATCAATGGTAAACACAATGCGCAAACCCGATGCTGTCATTTGTGCCAGCATCAATAAAAATAACGAGGTCGCATCCAGCTGCAAATGCCCCCATTGGTCGTCACCCACCACCACGCCACCGGTTTTGGTGTCGTATTTGGCGTGCAAAGCATCCATAGGGTTTTGCGATTGCTTAAATTTTTCCACTTTCGGGGCTTGGCGCATCATCGCCGTCAGCAAACCGCGCATCAGCTTAACCACGCTTTGCTCCAATAGATAAGTGCGGCCTAACGGGTCGTCCACGCGCCGATACGCCAAGGCCAAGCCCCATGCCGCCAAAATACTGTAGACATTGTCGCGCACCCAAGCATCGGTGTAATTGCCATGCGCATTCACCGCCGTGCTGGCGGGCAGCAAGCCCGTCACCCAATCTTGTCGCTTGAGGATAATGTCAGTCACTTGTAGGTAATAACTGTCGAGTTTGTCCTTGTCGGTATTCGGTTTCATGAGCGGCTGTGCATCCTTTTACGGTTGAAAACAGGAGGTTTGCAGGGTTTTAAAGCAAGATATGCGCCAGAGATGTTACTTTGGGCAAGCTTTGTAGACCGGAATTGGCTGTATTGGGCTAGGGCGTTTCCGGCAAGCAGTGGATGCAGAGTACCGGAAACAGCCGTTTTCACTGCCATTCAAACTACCTTAATTCCAGCCTACATTAGTGCGGTTAAAGCCTCAACTACCGACACGGCAAGGTCTAAAGCCGTTGCACTCCAACGCATAAGCCTTGTTGGCCGAAATATGCCTAGGAAACTGCAGTTTTCACTTGCGATCAAACTGCCTTATTCCGGCCTACACAGCTAAACTTGCCCTACAAATATTTTCATCTCCCGCTGGCAACAGGCATTGCCGTTACGCGCGGTTTTTGCACCAATATGAGCAAAACCTGCGGATTACTGCACTGAAATCGCCCGTAAATCCCGGCAATAGCCAGTCCCAAAGCGGCTACCACAAGAAAATACACGCATTACCAAAGTTGGTGCAATTGTTGCTTTGTCTTATCTGAATGACATTCACACTCACACAGGGGAAAACAAATGACTGGAAATACCGCCCGCGTTCAGGCCGTACAAAATATTGGCAACAGACCCGCGATGCCGTGTACGGCATCCGAACCGCTCAGCAGCTTATGGGCTAGCGATGTGTTTACGCTCAGCAAAATGAAAGAATGCTTGCCGAAAGAAGTGTTTAAATCGGTCAAGAAAACCATAGAAAACCACGCCC
>JABFST010000197.1 GCA_013140465.1 Methylococcaceae bacterium | reverse complement strand
ATGTGTATATTGGTATGGATCATTTTGCCAAGCCCGATGACGAACTCGCCATCGCCCAGCGCGAAGGCAAGCTGTACCGCAATTTCCAAGGCTATTCCACGCATTCCGATTGTGATTTGATCGGCTTTGGCATTACCTCGATAGGACGGGTGGGCGATGCCTACAGCCAAAATGTGAAAGAATTGGACGATTATGACCGTCTGATTAGCGCGGGCAAACTGCCCGTGTTTAAAGGTGTGGAACTGGATGCCGACGACAAATTGCGCAGCGCGGTGATTACCCAAATCATTTGCCATTTTGATTTGGACTTTAATACCATAGAACAACGCTTTGGCATTGATTTCGGCGCTTATTTTGCCAGCGAACTCGCCGCCTTAGCCCCGATGCAAAACGATGGCCTTTTAACGCTTAGCCCGTCCGGCATTCAGGTGTTGTCCGCCGGACGCTTGTTAATCCGCAATATCTGCATGGTGTTTGACAAATATCTGGCACAAAAGCAACAGCAACAATTTTCCAAGGTGATTTAAGCCGCATGAGTACCGACCGTATCATCGAATTGGAAATAAAAGCCGCGTATCAAGACGATTTGCTGCAAACCCTCAACACCATTGTCAGCCAACAACAACGCCATATCGACCGTTTAGACGCGACTTGCCGATTATTGCACGAACGCATTAACAGCCTCTCCAACGCCAGCCCCGATGCAGGGCCGGCGGATGAAGTGCCGCCGCATTATTAAGGGTTTTATTGATTAAGCTGGGTTACGTTATGCTAACCCAGCTTATGGTTTGGTTTTTACGACACCCTTAATACTCAATCTTAACCGAACCCATAAAGGTACGCGGTGCGCCATAATTGGACGGCCCGTAGCTGAAAATGCGGTTGATGTAAGTTTTATCAACCAGATTGTCAATGTTCAGCTGGGTGGTCAATCGGGTATCACCGACTTTCCATAATTTACTCAGCATTAAATTAACCGTGACATAACCCGGTGCTTGGGCACTTTCATCGTAGCCAATTTCACGTTGCCCGACGGCTTGTACGCCCGCACCCAGTTTTAGCCCTTGCACTAGCGGCTGTTGCAGTTCGTAGGTTGTCCACAGGCTGCCGCTATTGACAGGCGCATTATTCAGGCGTTTGCTTAAATTATTGCCACTGAAATTGTCTTTAATAGTTTTGGCAAACGGCGTGTAGGCATAGGCGGCAATGATGTTCCAGTTAGGCAAAATTTCCCCGCTTAAGTCCAATTCCAAGCCCCGGCTTTCTTGTTTGCCCGCCGCTTCGGTCACCAGCGGATTTATGGCAATCGGCAAGTTTTCTTTGGTCAGGTCAAAATAAGCGAGAGTACCGCTAAAGCGTTTGTTAAACAGCTCGGTTTTAATACCCGCTTCCCATTGTTGCGCGGTTTGCGGCGGTAAAGGCCGTCCGGTGTTGAAGGTGTTAGACGCACCAAAGTTTTCGGTATAACTGCCATACACAGACAATTCGGGTAACGGTTGCCAAACCACGCCACCACGCGGTGACACGCGGTCTTCTGTGGTTTTAAGGCGCGGGCTGCCATATTCACCCGTGGCGACCGAGTCCAGTTCGGCGTTGTCATAACGCAAACCACCCAACAAATGGATGTGGTACGGCAATTCCACTTGGTCTTGGGCATATAGGCCAAACCAAGGCAAGGTGGCGTTGGTTGTGGTGATGTCGGCTACGGAAATGAGTGGCGGCCCGGCTCGGTGGATAGGATTGTAAATATTGCTGGTGTCGTATTGGTTGGGGTTTGCACCAAACCCAGCGGCGGTAAAGCGGGTGTCGCTGCGGTAATAATCGCCGCCAACCAATATAGTATGTTTGGCAAAGCCTGTTGCAAATTTGCCCGTCAATTCCACGGCATTAAAGAAATTATGGATGTAATCGTCGCCGTCGATATTTTGGGCAAAGAAAAACCGCGTTTGGTCGCCGTTGGCTTGTACTGGCGACCAATTGCCGTCTGGATTGATACCTGTCTGTGTCAGCTGATGGTTGCTAAAGTTAAAGCGGTGTTGCAGTTTCCAGTCAGGGTTAAAGTAATGTTCGGTATTCAGCGACACCATCACATATTCGTCTTCTTGCAAGTTCCAAGCATCACCCATGTTTGTGGAGCGCGGTATTGCCGCAGGACGCTTGCCCATTAACGGCACAGTGCCCGCCCCCGTTTGTTTAATGTCGCTGTATTCGACTTTTAAGGTGGATGTGGTTTGCTCATTGATGCGCCAACGCAAAGACGGCGCCACCATCAGCCGCTCATTGCCCGCGAAATCTTGAACCGTGTTGTTGGTTTGGTAGCCTAAATTAAAACGGTAGGCCAGGTCTTTGTTTTTGGTCAACGGCCCGGTGGCATCCAAATTGGTACGAAAATGTTCAAACGAGCCAAATTGTTGGCGCAAGCTGTAATACGGCGTATCCAGCGGTTGTTTGGTGACGAAGTTGACCAAGCCGCCGGGTTCCGAACGCCCGTACAAGATAGAACCAGGGCCTTTTAACACTTCCACCCGCTCTACGTTGGTCAGGTCTTCGTCATGAAAC
Source organism: Methylococcaceae bacterium (assembly GCA_013140465.1). GTDB lineage: Bacteria > Pseudomonadota > Gammaproteobacteria > Methylococcales > Methylomonadaceae > Methylobacter_C. The sequence goes on along the minus strand of JABFST010000197.1, from coordinate 741 downwards.
CAAAAGCTTTGGTTTAAAAAACCGTCCCGGTACAAATTGTAACTTTGGAAACCGCGTAAAAAAAATGTCCCTTGCCCGCCCGCGACTGCGCCACTGACATTGCGTAAGGCTTGGTCAACGGTAATCACTTGTTGGTCTTTTAACACTTGTTGCGAAACCACCTTAACGGACATCGGCGTTTGCATCAGCGGCGTGTCGGTTTTAGTGGCGGTGATGGCATTGCTGATTTTGTAGGCTTTGTTGTCCGGCGCATTTACGTCCAAGACCGCATCTTCTTCCGCGACCACGGTCATCGGTTTTAAAGTGGTGGCGTTGTCAACAGCCGTGGCAGTCTGACCGGATACCGTGATGAGGGTTTTATCAACCACTTGATAATTCAGGCCACTGTCGCCTAAGGCAATCGCCACGGCTTGTTGCGCCGTATAATGGCCTTGTACGGGTGCGGCGGTTTTGCCTTTAACCGCCGCATCGGCATAAATTAACTTGGTGTTGGCAGAATCTGCCACGCTGTCTAAAGTAGCCGCCAACGGTTGGGCGGGCAAATTGAAATGATACGTTGCGTTGTCTGCCAGTACCGGACTGACCATCAGCGGCATCAGTAAAAATGCCAGGGGGGTATGCTTAGCCATAATAATTCCCAAATAGTTAGAAAACAATCGGCGATGTTGCTGCCTTATAGTTAATAACAATCCTGACGACAGTCACTGGACAGGATTGGCAAAAATAGTTGGCTAGCCTTTC
>JABFST010000009.1 GCA_013140465.1 Methylococcaceae bacterium | reverse complement strand
GGAGGGTGTCGTAAAAGCCTGTATGTAGGTTGGGTTAGCGAAGCGTAACCCAACAAAATCAGAATGTTATGCTTCATTACATGGTGAACAACCGACCTTTTACGACACCCTCCTAAGGGAGAGGGAGCTATGCCCGCAGCCCTCTCCCTTAGGGAGAGGGGCTAGTGGCGGCATAGCTTTTTGTTTTTATTTATTTTTAATACTGTGTAGATAGCTTTTTTAGGCTCAACCGTTATCAACGCTAAACCCCTTTGGAGTCTACTCATGATTATTGGCTTACCAAAAGAAATAAAAGACAACGAGTTTCGGGTAGGGATGACCCCTAGCACGGTAAAAGCCTTAGTCTTGCACGGTCATCAAGTGTTGGTGGAAAGCGGTGCGGGTATCGGCAGTGCTTTTAGCGATGACGAATACCGTGCCGTCGGGGCTGACCTTGTGCCTAGTGCAGAGCAAGCGTGGGCGGCGCAAATGGTGGTTAAGGTTAAAGAACCTATTGCCTCGGAATATGCGTTTTTGCGCCAAGATTTACTGCTGTTTACGTTTTTGCATTTGGCGTCCAATCCGGCCTTGGCAGCTGCGTTATTGTCCAGCGGCACGACAGGCATCGCCTACGAAACCGTACAAACTGCCAGTGGGCAATTGCCGTTACTGACACCGATGAGCGAAGTGGCAGGGCGTATGGCACCCCAAGTCGGTGCTGTCCACCTGCAAAAACCCTACGGCGGGCGCGGCGTGTTAATGGGCGGTGTGCCGGGTGTTGCCCCTGCTAATGTGTTGGTGTTAGGCGCAGGTATTGTCGGCAGCAATGCTGCCCGCGTTGCGGTTGGCATGGGTGCGCAAGTGACGGTGCTGGACATTAGCCATGACCGCTTGAAATATTTGGATGACCTTTACCGAGGCCAGCTACAAACGCGTATCAGCAATGCGTATACGCTGGAAACCTTGCTGCCGACTGCCGATTTGGTGATAGGCGCAGTGCTGATACCCGGCGGGCGTGCGCCGTGGCTGATTACCCGTGCGCTGTTGCCGACCATGCAGCCAGGTGCCGTGATTGTTGATGTTGCCGTAGACCAAGGCGGCTGTATAGAAACCACGCGCCCGACCACACATAGCGACCCCAGTTATGTGGTGGACGGCATAGTGCATTATTGCGTCGCCAATATGCCGGGTGCAGTACCGCGCACTAGCACGATCGCCTTAAACAACCAAACCGCCAGTTACATACTGCAATTGGCGGATGCTGGCATTGCCGCTTTGCGGGACAACGCGGCACTGCGCTATGGGCTAAACACTTGTCGGGGCTTTGTCACTTATCCGGCTATCGGGACGGCGTTGGGTTTGGAAAGTGTCGAGCCGCTTACCGTTTTATCTTGAACGAACTGATTTGATTTACTTTAAGAGGAATTAAGCCATGAATCCACAAGCTGTGTTATTAGACGACACTTTTATCAGCCCTCATGCTGCTAACGACGCGAACGTACCTTCCAACTTACTTATATTAAGAAAAAACCTAGAAATGCTGAGAGACTCTTACTTGCAACACCACAAAACCGAATTTGATGAGTTGTCTGACTTTTATGCGCCCGATACCCACGGCAGCCATGCTGAGTGTACGCTCAGTGTAGACTGGGTGGGTCGGGAAGCTTTTATCCACACACTGGATTTTGCAGCGGAAGGCTATCCGTTTTAAAGGCTAGGGTTTTTGTGTGCTTATGGGTGAATTGACACTAGGCATGGCGTGTGTTGTTTTTTGCCTTGATCCCTTGCCAAGGCTATATCATTGATTTAAAAGGTTGTGCGGAAGATTTTGGCCTTGTAGTCGAGGCTAAAGCCTTTCCCGCTTGAATACTTTCACAGTCTCGAAACAATGCCTATTGTGGGGCGCTTCAACATATTGGGCTTTCTTGCAACAGCTCAACCTACACTCAGCTGTAGGCCGGAATAAGGCAGTTTGAACGCGAGTGAAAACTGTTGTTTCCGGCATAACGCACCGATGATCTGCCGGAAACGCTTACGCCCAAAACCGCTTATTCCGGTCTACACAGCTGGCGTGGGTAGTTTAGGCAAACAATTCCTCCACTTGCACCGTCACCAACATTTCAGGGTTAGGCAGTTGTGCTATCGGCATAACGGTTTGGAATGCGCCTGCTATCGGCGGAATGGCTTCTGGGTGGCGGCTGACGGCGACGCTGATGTGGTCGTTGCCTACAATCAAGCCCGAGGTCGGATCAAAACCTTTCCAGCCTACCCCAGGCAAATACACTTCTGCCCACGCATGGGTCGCGCCTGCGCCCAAGCTTGACGGGCTATATAAATACCCGCTGACAAAACGTGCCGCCAAACCTAAGGCGCGGCACGCATCAATAAATAACGTCGCAAAATCACGGCAGCAGCCGCAGCCAAAGGCCAAGGTGGTGGCGGGCGTTTGAACGCCGGCCGCCTCACGCCCCAGATAGGTAAAGCCTGTGGCGATGGCTTTGTTGATCCATTCTAACAACAAATAGGTTTCCACTATTTGCCCAGGACGCCAGAACTGTTGCGTCCATGCCTGGACTGCGAAGAGGTCTTGCGGATAGATCACGCTCAGGTAAGGTGCCAAATCGGCGTGTTCGTGCATCTGGTATTGAAAAGGGTAGGTGACGGCATAATCAGCGACCAAAAAATTAAGTGGCTGGTCGTCGTAATGTTGGATGACGATGAGGCTGTCTATGGACAAGTGGTCGCTGGCGCACAGAAAACTGACTTCGGCGACGGCGTTGTCGTAAACATCGCGTTGCCATTGCAGTTGGTAATCGGGCGAAATCAGCAGTTGTGCCGATTCAATGCGGATGTCGTGGCCTTCGCGCGGCTGCAATAATAAGGTGTGCGGCATTAAATTGACGCTACAGGCGTAATCGTAGCGCGTGATATGGTGTATTTGTAGGCGGCGCATGGGCGTGTCCTGAATGGGCATGGGTGTGCTTACCAGTGTAAGCAATATCGCCGCAGCTACCAAGCTTATCTTTGGCGTAAACTGATTCCGACGCAGCCGATATTTTAAGATTGATAATCATGGCAGCGCGCCTACAATGGCTTCTTTTAACTTTCGTGTAACTTCTCAGTAGTGGCAGGATAAAGACCTGCGAGGTATATAAAACCTCGCAGGTCTGCCGCTAGTCCCCCTCACCCCTACCCTCTCCCTCAGGAGGGTGTCGTAAAAGCCTGTATGTAGGTTGGGTTAGCGAAGCGTAACCCAACAAAATCAGAATGTTATGCTTCATTACATGGTGAACAACCGACCTTTTACGACACCCTCCTCAGGGAGAGGGT
>JABFST010000313.1 GCA_013140465.1 Methylococcaceae bacterium | reverse complement strand
ATTAAAATAGGCACTACGCGCCAAACCGCTGCAAGTGCCGTGTTTGTCCCATTCGTGTTCAATTAAATAATCTGATGGCATAAATGCGTAGATTTTTTGCGGGTCGATGGCATCTTTAGCACCGCCTTTTTTGCAGGCTTGCGGATAGCCGCTGGCACATTCAGGCCACAAACCGTGGACTATAAAGCCGCGTTTTTGCGTGCATTGAGCCTCGGTTTTTTTGCTGGGGTTGGCTCGGCAATATTCTGGTGACCACGATAAGCTCAAGGTGTAATACTTAAATTGCCCTGCGGTGTTGGCATTACAGGCTTTTTCGTTTTGTGTTGTCCAGTCTGCCATAGTCGCACTGGCAAACAACAGCAGTGCGGCGCATAGGATTTGGGTGGTTTTCATGGTGTACTCCTAGTGGATGTTGGGCGGGTTTTACCCTTAATATTGTTAAGGGTATTTAAAGTTTAGCCAGCTTGCTGGGCGAGTAAAGGCATTATTACTGTTCTTGCTCTATACTAAAGACAATCTCCACTACCCACAAACCCCGCTTATGCACCATGACACCCAGCAATTATTGGCGACCGCCAATCAAGTTATTCTTGGCAAAGCCCATAAAATCCGCCTTGCCCTGTGCTGTTTATTGGCGCGTGGGCATTTATTGATAGAAGACATCCCCGGCGTGGGCAAAACGACCTTAGCGCATACCTTGGCTAAGCTCTTGGGTTTAGATTATCAGCGCATCCAGTTTACTAGCGACATTTTGCCCGCCGACATTATTGGCGCGACGATTTTTGATGCCAAAAACCTGAGCTTTAAATTTCATCCAGGCCCGGTGTTTAACCAAATGGTGTTAGCCGATGAAATCAACCGCGCCACACCCAAAGCGCAAAGTGCGTTATTAGAGGCGATGGAAGAACATCATGTCACGGTAGAAGGCAAGACTTACCCGTTGCCTAACCCGTTTTTTGTGATAGCCACCCAAAACCCGTCCCACCAAATTGGCACGTTTCCGTTGCCCGAATCGCAGTTAGACCGTTTTTTGATGCGCTTGGAATTGGGCTATCCAGGTGCTGATGCCGAACGCCTGTTGCTTAAAGGCCAAAGCCGACATAGCCTGATTGCGACTTTGCCCGTGTTGTTGCCGCCGGAACGTTTGTTAGCCATGCAGGAAGCCGTCACCCAAGTACATGTCGCCGACCCGGTGTTGGATTATTGCTTGGCAATCATCAACTATACCCGCATGTCGCCCGATTATGTCTGCGGCCTTTCACCCCGGGCGGGTTTGGCCTTGCTTAATGCCGCCAAAGCGTGGGCGTTTTTGGACCGCCGCGATGCGGTTATCCCCGAAGATTTGCAAGCCGTGCTGGCGGCAGTCGCGGGACATAGGCTACAGCCTGGGCAGAGTGATTCGGTGGCAATAGTCGCGCCCATCTTGGCGCAGGTTGCCGTGCGTTAAAATGGGCGTCTTAAGCGAACGTTTACGGCTCAGCCGTTTTTTTAGCGGCGAAAAACCCGTTGATACACCCATCACCTTAAACCATCGGCGGATATTTATTCTGCCTACACACCGTGGCCTTAATTTTGTGATGCTGACGGCCTTGCTGTTGCTGATCGCGTTTGTCTATAACAATAACTTGGTGTATATGCTGGGGTTTTTATTGGCGAGCGTGTTTTTTGTCACCATATTGCACACCTTTAAGGTGTTGGCGGGGTTGGTAGTGCAACCCGGGCAAAGTCCGCCCGTATTTGCCGGCGATTTGGCGGGCTATGCGATACACCTTAGCAATCCCTTAAACGTCCCCCGCGATGGCCTACACATTAGCCTAGAAGACAGCCAAAGCGTGGTGTTGGCGGCCTACAGCCAAACCAGCGTCACCTTGCACGCCGCAACCCACAAACGCGGCTGGCATACGGCAGGAACGGTGACGGTGTTTAGCACTTATCCCTTGGGCTTGTTTCGGGCGTGGTCGCCCTTACGCTTTCACTTAAAAACCTTGGTGTATCCCAAACCAGCCACGCCATGTCTGCCGTTTCCAGAATCTGCTGCGGGCGGGCAAGTCCGGCAAGGTGTCAGCGTAAAAGGCGCAGATGATTTTTATGGCTTGCAAAGCTATCAGCCCGGCGATCCTATCAAGCACATTTATTGGAAAGCGTTTGCCAAAAACCAGCAAGTGTTTAGCAAGCAATACGGTGGCGTAGCCAGCGAACACCTCTGGCTAACGTATGAAGATACCCCCGGACACACGGTAGAAGAACGCTTAAGCCAGTTATGCCGTTGGGTGTTAGATGCCGAACGCGCCGACCTTGCCTTTGGCCTAGTGCTGCCGGGCTTAAGGCTAGCCCCTGAACGGGGTGTAGCCCACACCAAAAAGTGTTTGGAAGCCTTGGCTTTGTTTTAAAGCAATGATTCAACCCTGACGTGCATAGTGCGCCCAATGCCAGGCGTAAATTTGGGCGCGGTAGCGGCCCTCGATAAAGATTTCTGTTGGTGATAAGTGTTGGCTGCCCGCTTTAGTCATTTTGCCAAGCCCCGCCATTAATTTTGGCTTAAAGGGCCTTTAGCGTATAATCACCTGATTACAACACAAAGCTAACTGCCCAGATGACTTCTCAGAGGCAGGGTAACGCGTTTAGGTTAGCATTTGCAGATGAGACTGTGAAGGAATTAACGTAAGCTTGCTCATCGGCGTGAAAAAACACGTTTTTTCACTCCAGTCTCTACTTAAAACAAAGGCTTACGAAAATAAAAAACACCTTTTTGTGAGTATTTGAAATACTTTCACAGTCTCAGATGCTACTCACATTAACGCCTGTACCACAAAATTGGACAGGGCACTCCGTCGGCCTACCCGACTACTTTGTATTCTAGCCACCCACTTATAGCACCCGCCATGCGCATGTTTTCAGCACTACGATTATCGGTAGTCTTTGTCCTGACATTGTTGCAGTTGCTGGTGCCGTTAGTCCATGCCCACGCACATGAACCCGACGCACCCAATGGGCTGCATATTCCTGGGTTAGAGCATTACCACCATACCGCCACGCCCGAAACGCAATTAATCGCCTTGCCCAGCGTGTCTGCTGACGGCCTAATGGTGATGGTGGACAGCGGCATCAAGCCTAGCCGCACCCTGCTAAAATTGTCTGCGGGACAGCCTAATTTGCTGTTGCAAGACTACCCAGCGTGGCCTGTTGCGCTGGCGTTATCCCTACATTTTCCACCTAATCCCCCTAGGGTCGATACTGCCCCTTATTGTCTACATGCGCCGCGTGCGCCGCCTTTAGCAATGCTTGCCTACCCACGCATTTCTGCATAAAGGCCCTGCCGCTGGCGTGCTTAAGCCAGCCAGCGCAAACCTTAAAAGCAGATACAACCACTGACTATTGACGCGGATAATACCGCATCGAGATTTGTTTATGTTTATCCTGAACGTGTCCAACACACGGCGACCCCGTTTTATGCTGGGCTGTGCCGTGTTGTGCCTCATGTTGTCTACGACTGGCGCAAACGCCGAAATTCCCGATTTGGCGCAAACCGACGCGCCGCCCAGCGTCGATCACCTCGATCCTGTTGTGATTGACAGCAGTTTAAGCTTGCCCAAGCTGATCGACCTGACCTTAGAAAAATACCCCGACAGCACTTGGCTGACGGCCTTGGAAGATGAGGCGGCAGCGCTTGCGCAGCGTAGCCAAAGCTGGACGGCAGGGGCATCGCAAGCCAGTATAGGCTACCAATCGCAATCGACGTTTAAGCTCAATTACGCGACTGCCACCGTGCAAGTGCCACTATGGAACATCGGGCAGCGCGATGCCGAACACACGCTGGCAAACCAAGCTGAAACCAGCGCCGAGGCGCAAGCGGCGGCGGTGAAGTTACGCGTGGCAGGTTTGGTCCGGGGCGCGTTATGGGACATGGCCTTGGCTAAAATCCGTTATGAACAGGCGCAACAGGAATTGGACATCTACCAACAACTGTTGGTGACGATTAAACACCGCGTGGACTTAGGCGATTTACCGCGTGCAGACCAGTTGCTGGCACAAACTGAGTTATTACAAAAACGCTCGACGTTTACCTTGGCGGAAGCGGAGCTGATGCACGCGCGTAAGCGTTATGCGTCGGTGACGCAAACTACAAAAGTACCCGGCAATTACGAAGAAAAACTGGTTGCCAGCCACAACATCGGCCAAAACCATCCCACCTTAATCGCCATCAACAGCCAAATCGCACGCAAACAAGCCGAGCTTAACGCCGTAAAAGCCGTAGGCTCAGGGCAAACCAACGTGGTCGCAGGGATTTTGAGTGATGAAGGCACTGATGCGCGTAGCAATAAGGCCGAATTTTTTAACGTCGGTGTTAGCATTCCATTTGGCGGCAGCGCCCACGCCGCTCCGCAAATTGCCGCGATTAATGTCGATTTAAATCGGCTGATGGCGGACAGGGCGCAGTTGCTGCGCGATTTGGAACAAGCGCACCATGAGGCCGAACATAATTTGGAAGTCAATGAAGTGGAATTGGCGACCGCCAACGAGCAAAAACAGGTGTCCGAAGAATTGCTCAACATGACCCAACTGGCGTTTTCAGTGGGCGAAATTGATTTGATGGATTTGCTAAAAATTCAATCGCGTACCCAACAAGCCATCTTGGCCGCCAAAGAACGGGCGGTGATGCTACAACGCGATAAAGCCCTTTATAACCAGGCCGTAGGAGTGATGCCATGATAACCAAGCGTGTATTAACGCAAACGGCGGCGTTGCTATTAACTGCCGTGCTGGGCGTGCTGCCCGTTTATGCCGATACGGCTGTTGACATAGCCGCCGACCAATTTAACAACCTCGGTGTCACCTTGGGCAAACTCAGCCCAGCCAAACAAATCCCGTTGCTGACCGCGCCCGCAAAAGTGGTGATTCCTGCCAGCAAAGAGTTTATTGTCAGTGCTGCACAAGCCGGATTAATTACCCAACTCACTGCCGCAACAGGCGATAGCGTTAAAAAAGGCGCAGTGTTGGCGCAAATCAACAGCCCCGAACTGTTGTCGATGCAGCGTAACTACCTAAAAGCCTTAAGCGAAATGCAATTAGGCGCGTTAAGTTTTCAGCGCGATAAAAAATTGCTGGCGGAAGGCGTGATTGCCAATCGGCGTTGGCAAGAAACCCTGAGCCAATATAACGCGTTTGTATCGGAAACCGACGAACATCGGCAGTTGCTGGAAATCGCGGGCATGTCCGACCGGGACATCACGCAATTGGGCAAAAGCCACCGCTTAAGCAGCCAGCTCACGCTGTATGCCCCGATTACCGGAGTGGTGATAGAACGCATGGCAGTGGCAGGGGCGCGTATCGACATTCTGGCGCCCTTGTATCGGGTGGCGAATTTAGATGAACTCTGGTTAGAGCTGAACATTCCCCATGAACGTATCGGCAGCGTAAAAGTCGGCGACCAAGTGCTGATCGACAATTCTGCGGTCAGTGCCACGATTACGCTGTTAGGCCAAAGCGTCAACCCCGAAAACCAAACCCTGATGGCGCGTGCCGTTATCGACAAGCAAACGGCGGCAGCCGATGCGCAAGTCGTGCGCCCGGGGCAAACCGTCAACACTCAAATCATCCAAACCATCGCCCAAACCGCATATAAAGTGCCTAACACTGCGATTGCCCAGCATGAAGGCAAATCCTATGTGTTTATCCGCACGCCTAAAGGTTTTAAGGCCAGCGTAGTGGACATCATAGGCAAGCAAGCCGACGCATCCATCATCAGCGGCGATTTTACCGGAGACGAAGACTTGGCGGTGAGTGGTGCAGTGGCGTTAAAAGCCACTTGGCTAGGTTTGGGGGGAGATGAATAATGGCTGGCTTGATTCGCTTTGCGCTAGGTCAACGGCTGTTGATGTTGATCGTAGTGTTGTTATTGGCGGGTGCGGGTTATCAGGCGTTTACCAGCATTCCTATTGATGCGTTTCCAGAAGTGTCGCCCACCCAAGTTAAAATTATTGTCAAAGCGGCGGGCATGACCCCCGAAGAAGTTGAAGCCAGAATTACCGCGCCGATAGAAGTTGAGTTGTTAGGCATCCCGCACCAAACCATGTTGCGGTCGATAGCCAAATACGCCTTAACCGACATTACCGTGGATTTTGCCGAAGGCACGGATATTTTTTGGGCGCGTCAGCAAATTGCCGAACGCCTGAATACCTTGTGGGGCAATTTGCCCGCAGGGGTCGAAGGCGGTATTGCGCCGATGACTACGCCCTTGGGCGAAATGTTTATGTTTACGGTTGAGGGCGGGGGTTTAAGCTTAATGGAACGCCGTAGCTTGTTGGATTGGGTGATCCGTCCGGCCTTGCGTACCGTGCCGGGTGTGGCGGATGTCAACTCGCTAGGTGGCGTGGTCAGAAGTTTCGCGGTCATCCCCGACAACACCCGCTTGTCGGCACGCGGCATCAGTATGGACAAACTGATTTTCGCCTTACAAAGCAACAACCGCAATGATGGCGCTGGACGGATGACCGACGGCGAAGAAGCCCTGATCGTCCGCGCCGAAGGCCGTATTAAAACCTTGGCGGATGTCAGCACTATCGTCGTCGATAATAAAAACGGCACGCCGATTACCGTAGGTGATGTCGCGGAAGTCACGATTGGCGCGTTAACCCGTTATGGTGCGGTCAGCAAAAACGGCGAAGGTGAAGCCGTTACTGGCTTGGTGCTGAGTTTGCGCGGCGCGAATGCCCGACAAACCATTGTCGGCCTGGAGAAAAAACTTGCCGAAATCAGCAAGGGGTTTCCTAAAGGCGTAGAGGCCAAGGTGTTTTATAACCGTGGCAACTTGGTGGACAAAGCTGTGGACACGGTGTTGCACGCCTTATTGGAAGCGATAGCCTTGGTTGTGGTGTTATTGCTGTTGTTTTTGGGCAATATCCGCGCGGCAGTGGTGGTGGCTTTGGCCTTGCCCTTGGCGGCCTTGTTCACCTTTATTCTGATGAAAGCAATGGGGATGTCCGCCAACTTAATGAGTTTGGGCGGCTTGGCGATAGCGATAGGCATGTTGGTCGATGCGGCAGTGGTGGTGGTGGAAAACCTCATCACCCATTTGGCACATGTAGAAACCGCCAAACGCTTGCCGCGTTTGCATGTGATCTACCGCGCCACTTGCGAAGTGGCTAAGCCCGTCACCTCTGGTATCTTGATTATCATCATCGTATTTTTGCCGCTGCTGACCTTGCAAGGCTTGGAAGGCAAGTTATTTACGCCTGTGGCCTTAACCATTGTGTTTGCGCTCAGTGGCTCGTTAATCTTGTCGCTGACGGTGATTCCGGTGATCGCTTCGTACTTGCTGAAAGAAGTGTCGCATGAAGAACCGTGGCTACCCAGACAATTGCAAAAAGCCTATCAGCCCGCGTTGTTGTGGTGCTTGGCGAACGGCAAAAAAGTGTTTGTCGCGGCGGGCGCGTTGTTGGTGGTGACGGCGGTGGTGTTTACCCAAATCGGCAGCACCTTTATGCCGACTTTGGATGAAGGCGACATTATTGTCCAGCTAGAGAAATTGCCGTCGATTACCTTGGCGCAATCGGTCGCCTTAGATGGGCAAGTGCAAAAAAACTTGCTGAAAAATATCCCTGAAATTGCCACGATTGTTTCGCGTGTCGGCTCCGATGAGCTAGGTTTAGACCCCATGGGGCTGAATGAAACCGATACCTTTTTAGTGCTTAAGCCCAAAGAGCAATGGCAAGCCGCCAATAAAGAAGCCTTGATTGAAAACATCCGTACCGTGATGGCGGCAACGCCGGGCATAGCTTTTGGTTTTACCCAACCCATCGAAATGCGGGTGTCAGAAATGCTTACCGGCACGCGCGGCGATGTTGCGGTTAAACTGTTCGGTGCCGATTTGGCGGTGTTAAACCAAAAAGGCAATGAAATCGCCGAGGTGTTAAAAAGCATAACGGGGTCTAGCGATGTGTTTGCCAAACAAAATAACGGGATGCAGTTTTTACAACTGACGATTGACCGTTTGGCAGCCGGACGTTTGGGTTTGGACAGTGACAGCATCGAAACCTTATTGCGCACCCAAATCGAAGGCTTAAACCTAGGCGTAGTGCAAGAAGGCATTAAGCGCACACCGCTGATTTTGCGTGGGCAAAGCACCACTGCCAACTTTGACAACCTGCAAATCACCTTGCCTAATGGTGGGCATGTTCCTGTCACCGCCATCGCCAAAATAGAAAAAGTGGAAGGCGTAGTGTCGGTGGGTAGGGAGCGCGGGCAGCGTTTTGTGGTCGTGCGCAGCAATGTCCAAGACCGCGATTTAGTCGGCTTTGTTGATGAAGCCCGCAAAGCCGTTGCCGACAAAGTGCAACTGCCGATTGGTTATACGGTGGAATTTGGCGGGCAGTTTGAAAACCAACAACGCGCAGCCGCCACCTTGTCGGTGGTCGTGCCGGTGTCCTTAGGTTTGATTTTCTTGCTGTTGTTTTCCACTTTTGGTTCGGTGCGCCAAGCTGTGTTGGTGTTGTCCAACATCCCTTTGGCGATGGTCGGCGGTGTGTTTGCCTTGTGGGCATCGGGCGAATATTTGTCCGTACCCGCTTCGGTGGGTTTTATTGCTTTGCTAGGTATCGCCGTACTTAATGGTGTAGTGATGGTGAGTTATTTTAACCAACTGCTCGCCACAGGCATGGACATCGTGAAGGTTGTGACTATCGGTTCGGCACGGCGCTTACGCCCGGTGCTGATGACCGCCAGCATTGCCGCGTTTGGTTTGATTCCGCTGTTGTTTGCGACTGGCCCCGGTTCGGAAATCCAACGTCCGTTGGCGATAGTGGTGATAGGCGGTTTGGTGTCGTCTACGTTTTTAACCTTATTTTTATTGCCGATATTGTTTAAAGGCTACGGTATCGCCCAGGAGCAGAAAGCATGAGCAACGAAGAATATTTAGTCACCCTAAACATTCCGCCTAGCCTTGAAGAAATGATGGTGGACAATTTGTTATTGCTGGAATCCGAACATGGCTTTAGCAGTTTTCAGGTGTATGCCCATCATCATGAGAATCAAGGTTTGTCATTAGCCGAACAAGTGACCGGACGGCAAAAGCGGGTGCGCTTTCAGATGTATGTCCCTAAAGACGAACTGCCCGCGTTGTTGGCGCAATTGCGCCAAGAATTTAGCGGCTCGGGGATACAATACTGGGTGTTGCCAGTAATCGCCAATGGCGTGCTTTAAGGCTGTGCTGAATGCCTAAGGGCAGGGCGAAAACATGACGGTCAAATTCATCCGCTTTATTAATGAAGACTTGTGGCAAATAGAGGAAAGCAAGTTGCCGCTGTTGCCCGCTTTTGCCGTGCGGGCCCTAAAAATAGCTTATTTGTCGGTACAGGGTTTTACCCGCGACCTTTGCCCGTTGCGGGCTTCGGCCTTAACGCTGTATAGCATTTTGTCGATAGTGCCGATTATTGCGATGTTGTTTGGTATCGCCAAAGGTTTTGGTTTTGAGACGGTGTTGGAACAGCGGCTATTAGAGCAAGCCCCGCCACAAGACGGCATGGTGTTACAACTCATCAGCTTTGCGCAAAATTTGTTGGACAGCACCAAAGGCGGCATGGTCGCGGGTATTGGTATTGTGGTCTTGTTTTGGACCGTCATTAATGTGATAGGCAATATTGAAGAGTCGTTTAATGCCATTTGGAAAATTGCCAAGGGCCGATCGTTTAGCCGAAAATTTAGCGATTATTTATCGCTGATGTTATTGGCGCCTATTATCCTGATTGCATCCGGCAGTATTACGGTCTTCTTGAATACCCAAATAACGTGGTTGATTAAAATCATCCAATTGCCCGACGCGGGCACTTGGTTAGTGCTAAAACTATTGGGTTTGTCGCCGTTAGTGTTAATGATTGCATTATTTTCGTTTACGCTGATTTTTATGCCCAACCATAAGATAAGTTATCGCGCGGGCATTATTGCGGGTATCGTGACGGGGCTGTTATACCACGCGTCGCAGTTGGCGTATTTAAGCCTACAATTGGGCGCGTCTAATTACAACGCCATCTACGGCAGTTTTGCGGCCTTGCCCTTATTTGTGGTGTGGCTGCAAATCGGTTGGATGATAGTGTTGTTTGGTGCCCAAATCGCCTTTTTTATCCAAAACTACGAGTTGCACCGCAACAATAACCGCTATTGCGGCTTAAGCTTGGCCTTAAAAAAAGTCATCGCCTTGCAAATTACGCATTTGATTGTCCATAATTTTATCGCGCCAAATAAAGCCCTAACCGCCACCGACATCTCCAACCGCTTGTTGATGCCGATTGCGATTATCCAGCCCGTCTTGATGACTTTATTGGCGAGCCAAATTATTGCTGAATTTAGGGTGGCGGAACAAGACGAGGCCATATATCAACCCGCCGTCGATAGCCATGCCCTCACCATCGCTTATGTCATCAGTGCCATTGATTATAACGGGCATTATTTGTTGCCCGATATTAGCCACCAACAACCGTTTCTGGCGGCGGTCGAACATTTTCGCGCGTTGATGGAAGCGTCTGACCATAACCGCTTGCTGATAGACATTTAAACATACGTTTACCTTCCCTTTTCATAGCATAACTTTAAGGACACCGTCTTGGACACTGTAACCCCTTGTCTTTGCGGCTCTGGTTTGGCTTATTCCCAGTGTTGCGGGGCCTTCCATAGCGGCGAAAAAATCCCCGCCACTGCCGAGGCGTTAATGCGTTCGCGCTATAGTGCCTATGCTTTGCGCGATGGCGACTATTTACAAGCGACATGGGTGCTTAATAAACGCCCTAAGAGCATCGATTTTTCTAAGGAAAATGTGGTGTGGCAACGCTTGGAAATTATCGCGACTAAACAGGGCGGCCTTAAGGACAGCAAAGGTGTTGTGGAGTTTAAGGCATATTTTGAGCAAGCTGGCGAAGAGCAGGTGTTGCACGAAATCAGCCGCTTCACCAAGCTTAACGGGCGTTGGTTTTATTCGGACGGCACACTGAAGGGTATTGCCAAGGTAGGCCAGCCTGTATTGCATGGGCAAAATGCCCCTTGTGCCTGTGGCAGCGGCAAAAAGTTTAAACGTTGTTGCGGCAAAGACGCATCGGCAGGGTCATGATGACGGATTATCTTTTTGTATACGGCACGTTGCGTAAAGATATTATGGGTAGCCAACATGCACTATTGGCCGATCAGGCACGGTTTTATTCGATGGGTTCTTTGTGCGGAAAATTGTATGACCTAGGCGGTTATCCGGCGGCGGTCGAGTCTTATGATAGCCATGACCAAGTGTTTGGCGAGGTTTATGTCTTGCCTGACCCCGAGCCACTGCTGGCAAAATTGGATGAGTATGAAGAATGTAGCGCAGGTTTTCCCGAGCCGCATGAATATCGGCGCACACAGCGGGTCATCAAGCTAGGCGGCGGCTTTGTGTGGGCTTGGGTGTATTTGTACCAGCGCGATGTCAGTGGTCTGGACGCGATTATGTCCGGCAACTATGGCAGCTATGACCGCCAAAGACAGGATTTTGCGTAACGCCTAAAACCCTGTCAGCAAGGCTTGGTCATAGGTTTTAGCTAGGTTTGTTGAGTTTGTTGCGGATGAGTTGTGCCAAGGATAGGCCACTGCCTAGGGGTTTGATGCGTACCGACCCGGTACCTTTAATGCCCAGCTCTTTAGCGGCAGCGTAGGATAAGTCCATAGCCCGTTTGCCGTGGAAAGGGCCACGGTCATTGATGCGCACGATGACGCTGCGGTGGTTTTTAAGGTTAGTGACTTCTGCGTAAGAAGATAAGGGCAAGGAGCGGTGCGCCGCAGTCATCGCGTACATATTAAAGCGTTCACCATTGGCGGTTTTTTTGCCGTGAAAATCGGCGCCGTACCATGATGCCGATTGGCGGTGGCTGCTGGTTTTATGTTTGCTGTGTTGGGCTTGGTGATGCGAGCTGCTGTGGCGGCGTGATGCCTCGGCTGCGCTAATGGGGTTCACAAAGTAAC
>JABFST010000353.1 GCA_013140465.1 Methylococcaceae bacterium | reverse complement strand
GAAAACATGCCGATAGCTAATGTGTTCTTTTGCAATCCTGCCGCCAGAACATAGGCGAACTGCGCAGCAAACAGTCATATAATGGCGTTTTAGCCCGCTTGTGTGACTCTTCAAGGTCAAGTTCATGCGCATCCTTTCCTTTTTTGCATTGCTAACAATAGCCCTGATTGAAATAGGGCCCGTGCCTATCACGCCATTTGTGCTGATATGGGTCGTGTTGTTTAGGCCCGCATGGTTTTATGAATGGGTACAAAAAATTTACCGTAGATAATTTCTGGGCGCATATACGCTTAAGAGACTGTGAACGTATGATAGGCAGCACCCCCAAAGCTAACATGTGGTTTTTAAGTCATTGATGTTAAAGTTTGTGGGAGAGGCTTTAGCCTCGACTACGAGACTAAAGCCTTTGTCCTCTGTATAGCCTCAGGTGTTGGATTCAGCCCAACCTAACTTTTACAACATCTTCCAAACCGAGTACATCGGCTTCAGGCGAAGTCTTCCCGATTCCACTGCCAACACGGCAACGTCTAAAGCCCTTGCACGCCAGCAATATTGGCTTAACCGCCCCAAAATGATGCGCCACGCTTTTATCTGGCTTTCATTTGCCAAATCAATAAGCCCCGCAAGGCTTTTCTATATGAGCTGGCCTATTAATTGCATGTACAAAACTATACCCATTAAAGACTGCCGACAACCTATGTATAAACGCATACTGGATCATCTTAACACCGCGATTTTATTGTTTGACCACGAACTCATACTCACCTTTATCAACACCACTGGCGAGATTTTGCTGGCTGACAGTGCCCATCACTTAGTCGGGCACAGTGCCGAAGAGCTGTTCAAATCGTCTGATTGCGCCTTGTTGGCTAACCTCAACCAATCGTTGGCAATGGCAGAACCCTTGGTTGACCGCGCCTTAACCTTAAACCGCATGACCCACAACGTCACCATCAACTTCAGCGCCACGCCGTTAATGGTGGATGAGCTGGTCAGCGAGATATTGGTGGAGTTGCAGCAAGTGGACAACCATTTGCGCATTTCTAAAGAAGAGCAGTTATTGTCACAGCACAACACCGCCCGCTTGTTGGTGCGCGGTTTGGCGCATGAGATCAAAAACCCCTTGGGTGGTTTGCGTGGCGCGGCACAATTGCTGGATTTGGAACTGCACGACCCCGACCTTAAAGAATACACGCAAATCATTATTGCCGAATCCGACCGCCTACAAGGGCTGATGGACAAAATGCTGGGCCCCAACAAACTGCCCAACAAAAAAGCCATCAACATCCACGAGGTTTTGGAGCGTGTAAGACAATTGGTACAAGCCGAGTCCAGCGGCAACATTGTCATCAAGCATGATTACGACCCCAGCATACCCGACATTAATGCCGACAAAGACCAACTGATACAAGCCATTTTGAACATTGCCCGCAACGCCGTTCAAGCAATGGACGGCAAAGGCCACATTATTTTTAAGACCCGCATCCATAGGCACATGAGCGTAGGGCGCAAACGCTATAAGCTCGCGGTCAAATGCGACATTATTGACAACGGTCCAGGCATAGATGCCAACATGATGAACCAAATCTTTTACCCAATGATTACCGGACGCGCGGAAGGCACAGGCTTAGGGTTGTCTATCGCCCAAGCCCTGATTAACCAACACAACGGCCTGATTGAGTGTAACAGCGAACCGGGCAACACCGTCTTTTCAATTTATTTACCGATGGAGACTGGCAATGAGTAAGTCCGATACAGTCTGGGTCGTCGATGATGACAAATCCATACGCTGGGTGGTGGAAAAAGCACTGCAAAAAGCCGGCATCATCACCCGCAGCTTTGCTTCGGGCAAAGAACTGCTGACCGCCCTACGCGACGATCAGCCCGATGCGCTGATTACCGACATCCGTATGCCCGGCATGGATGGCTTGGAGCTATTGGAACGCATCCAGCACAGCCACAACACCTTGCCAGTGATTGTGATGACCGCGCACTCGGATTTGGAAAGTGCCGTGTCCGCCTTTCATGGCGGTGCTTTTGAATACCTGCCCAAGCCTTTTGACATCAAAGAAGTGGTCAATTTGGCGCAACGCGCGTGCATACACGGGCGGCAACAACAAGATGATGCCCATAAGGCCACCACAAACCTAGAACCCACACCCGAAATTATCGGCGAAGCCCCGGCCATGCAGGAAGTGTTCCGCGCTATCGGACGGCTGGCACGCTCACACATTACCGTGCTGATTAACGGGGAATCGGGTACAGGTAAAGAGCTGGTCGCCAAAGCTCTGCACCGCCACAGCCCTAGAGCCAAAAATCCGTTTATCGCCTTAAATATGGCGGCTATCCCCAAAGACTTGATGGAATCGGAATTGTTTGGGCATGAAAAAGGTGCGTTTACGGGCGCACAAACCCGCCGTGCCGGACGCTTTGAACAAGCCAATGGCGGCACTTTGTTTTTGGATGAAATTGGCGACATGCCCGCCGAACTGCAAACCCGTTTGTTGCGCGTGCTGGCAGATGGCGAGTTTTACCCCGTAGGGGCGCATCTTGCCGTTAAAGTGGATGTGCGCATCATCGCCGCCACCCATCAAGATTTGGAAACCTTAGTGCATCAAGGTCGGTTTCGGGAAGACTTGTTCCATCGCCTGAATGTCATCCGCATCCATATTCCCGCCTTGCGCGAACGTAAACAAGACATCCCATTATTGCTGCGGCACTTCTTGCAACAAGCGGCCTCAGAATTGGGTGTGGAAATGAAAATCCTCAAACCCGAGGCGGAAACCTTTTTAAGCACTTTAGAATGGCCCGGCAATGTCCGGCAACTGGAAAACAGTTGCCGTTGGTTGACCGTGATGGCGTCCAGCCGGGAAATCCACCTGCATGACTTGCCGCCGGAATTGCTGAACACCGCCTTTGACAAAGAAGCCGTGGGCAGCGATTGGGAATCTTTACTACGCAGTTGGGTAGACCAACAGCTGGTGATTAAATCTGCCGAAGTGGCAAAACAAACCATCCCCGCTGTTGAGGCGATACTCATCAAGTCCGCCTTAAACTTTACCCACGGCAAACGCCACGAGGCCGCCATCTTATTGGGTTATGGGCGCAACACCCTGACGCGTAAAATTAAAGAATTGGGCATAGAAGAATAAAGCCGACCCCGCACCCGCAACACAGCGGGCGGCTTAAGCCCCTTGCTGTTGGTATAGCCCAATAAAATCTGCAAACCCCAAGGTGGCGACGGTATTCAGGCCGTCGTCCAGAATGTCGTACAACACCCCGCTACCGCGTATGCTAAAAAAGACCATAGCATCCACGTCGCCGCCCCCTTCGCGGTGCGGTTCATCACTAGGTGGGCTGACGGTATAACTGCCCACAGCCCTGACCTCCTTCAGCGTACCCTCTGGCCTATAAAGCCGATGCTCACCTTGGATCACCAAGGTGTGGTTTAACGCCTTATGCCGATGTAAGACAATTTGTTGCTGCGCTGCAAATTTAAACAACACATCAATGACCGTATTGGCCTGGTCAATATTTAGGATGTAATAGTGTAAATGGTCAAAGCCCGCTAGGGTTTGCCAAGGGATAAGGGCGTTGTCGAACGTGTGGTTTGCCATAAAAGCCTCGCCTGTCATAGGTAAAACCCACCCGGATGGAATGGGCAAGGCCAGTGTACGCCGCCGCCCTTATGCCGTAAGCCGAGAACTGCCCACAATCAACGGGCAATTTGCCCGTTATGTTATCTGCCCAACGACATCACGCCTTACGCCGGACATCCACAATATGCGGCAAACAGCTAATTTTGCTTAACACTTGGCTAAGTTGGTGGGTGTTTTCTATTTGCAAGGTCATGTTTAAGGTGGCTGAAAAATCGGGGTGGGTATCCATTGCTGCGTTAAAGATATGGATGTGTGCTTGCGCCAAAATGTGCGACACGTTATTCAGCAAGTTTTGCCCATTGTAAGCGTCTATCACTATCGGCACGGCATGGCTGGCTTTTTTGCCGCCCCAACTGACGGCGATCAGCTGGGTTTGTTTTTCTGGGCTGAGCTGGGCAATATTTTTGCATAGGCTGCGGTGTACGGTAATGCCTTTATGGTGCGAGATATAGCCGATAATGTCATCGCCCAACACCGGGTTGCAACAATGGGCAAACGCTGTTTGCACATTGTCGATGCCCGCCACCGTGACGGTAGTCTGTCCGTGGTTTTTTTTCTGTTTGGCATTAACGGGCTGCGCTTCCAGTTCGGGCACTTTTAAAAAGAACGCCAATTGTTGGGCGTTAATGTCGCTGCGGCCTATGGCCTCCAGCAAAGTGTCGCTGTCGGCGTGTTTAAAGTGGCTGCACATCTCCTCAATATTCGGCGTTTTTATCCCTAAACGTTGGCTTTCTTTATCTAAGATGGCTTTGCCACGCGCGATGTTTTCGGCTTGCTGTTGGTTTCTAAACCAGCTTTTGACTTTGCTGATGGCACGCGAGGATTTTAAATAGCCTAAGCTGGGGTCTATCCAATTACGGTTGGGGGTGCTTTCTTTGGCGGTCAGGATCTCGACTTGTTCGCCGGATTTTAAAATGTAAGTCAGCGGGACTATCCTGCCGTTGACTTTAGCACCACGGCAACGGTGGCCGATTTCGGTATGCACTTGATAAGCAAAATCAAGCGGTGTACAGCCTTTAGCCAAATCGACCAATTTGCCAGCCGGGGTTTGCACATACACGCGGTCGTTGAACAGTTCGTTGCGAAAATCCCCCCCTAAAGCCTCTTCGTTAGGCTTTTCTTCCAGCAATTTGCGTAAAGTGGCAACGCTTTTGTCCATAGCCGGGGTTTGTTTGCCGCCTTCTTATAAGACCAATGCGCCGCCACGCCCAATTCGGCGTAATCGTGCATTTCTTGGGTGCGGATTTGCACTTCAATACGGTTGCCGTCGGGGTCTAGGATAACGGTATGCAAAGATTGGTAGCCGTTGCCTTTGGGATTGGCGATATAGTCGTCAAATTCTTTGGGGATGTATTGCCATAAGCTATGCACAATGCCCAAAACCGTATAGCAATGGGTGAGGTTATCGACGATCACGCGCACCGCCAGCAAGTCATAGAGTTCATCTATGTCCAGTTGTTTGCGCTGCATTTTTTTCCAAATGCTGTAAATGTGTTTGGGCCGACCATAGCAAGTGTTGCTGATGCTTTCTTCTGCCAAGTGATGTTGCAATAGCCCGATAAAGTTATTGATGCAGTTCTCGCGCTGCACACGGTTGTTGGCCAGCGATTTGGCGATTTGGCGATAAACTTGGGGTTCCAAATACCTGAACGCCATGTCTTCCAATTCCCATTTAAACTGGTGTATGCCTAGGCGGTTGGCAATCGGGGCGTAAATGTCCAAGGTTTCTTGCGCGATAAAATGGCGCAGTTCGTAGGTTTCTTTAGGCAAGCTGCGCAACCTGTGGATGCGGTAAGCCAGCTTAATCAGCACCGCACGCACGTCTTGAGTCATCGATAACAACATGCGCCGCAAGGTTTCAGCCTGATTGGGCTTGTGCGCCATTTCTGTGGAATACACCGTGAGGGTGTTCAGCCAATTGACATCTTTTACCAACGCCGCCACCGTATCGCCAAACAAAGCCCTGATGTCGGGTGCTGCGGGTAAGTGCGGTAGGCGCGGGTCGCTTAGCAAGGCCGCCAACAAGGTTTTAATATCGACATGGTAATCTTTTAAGATGCTAGCCACTTCGATGCCCGTGGGCCGGTGATAGCCGGGATCTTCAGGAATCAGGGCCAGCAAGGCCAGTGCGCGTCTGATTTGCTCTTGTTCAGGCGCAGAGCGGGAGGTAAAAAGGTTTTTATCGGTGTCGGTCTTCTTGTGCATGGATAGAGTGCCAGTGAAGTCAGGACTTAGCCCCCTTGGCGGGTTAAGCTTGCTTAAGCCGTTTATAGGCTTAGATGTGTGGTGATGCGGGACGCACTTAGGCGTTGAAGCAGATTATTATAACATGGCTACTTTGGCACTTAACAAGCAACTCCCTTAGGTAGTGCGCTCTTAACGTAGGGGCAAGGCCGTAAAAACTCCAGCCTACTCCGTAATCTTTTTGGGGGTCAAAAACAATGTCCATCAAGCCTGTATAAATTGCTGCCCCACTTTGTGTCGGCCTACTATTTTCAGTTGCGTTGGATGGGTCGTATCGGCGGATTATTTTGATGGGTTTGGGAATGAGAAACAGGTGGCGCAAAGCCAATAATAAGCCAAAAAAGTAAAGGCTATTTACGGGTTTGAAACGGCTTTTGAGTTGGATTGCCAAGAAATGTCAATTGTACGATGCTGACGCACACAATCACGAAGGTATAAATTGATGAGGCTTTGATAAGGCACACCAGTGCCTTCCGCCATTTCTTTGAAATAATCGACCACATCCTCCCCCAATCGGATAGTAACCGACTTCTTAAGCTTGGCAGCATAGGGGTTTCTTCGTGATTTCATTTGGGAAAGATCATATTCTGCTTTCATGGCACGTTACCTTTGTAATGGCTGCATTCGCGTTTAGTGGCTTTGCGGGCTGATAGTATCCTAATCGTATTGCCTGATTCGCGTTCACAGTGACAGACAAGAAGCATTCTGGATTCACAACTAAAACCAAGCATCAAGAAACGGTGTTCCTCTTCCGAATGCCCATCATCATAAAATTGCATTGCAAATTCGTCATAAAAAACGGACTTGGCTTCTTCGAAACAAACGCCATATTTTTTCTGATTGCTTGCAGCCTTAATTGTATCCCACTCAAACTTAATCATTGTTACATTGTATGTACAAAACCCCTAGGGCCGTAGGATGCGGTGAACGAAGGGAACCGCATCGTTCGCGATTGATGCGGTTCGTACCTCACCGCATCCTACGCGCTAAGTAGTAACGCCCAACGCAAAGCTCAGCGGCGGAGCGTTAGCGGAGTCCGCTGGATTGGGTTAGGCTGGTTGAGGTTTTTGCGACCTCCAATAAATAACGAAGCGCTTTGTTTACCGCTTCATCATTAGGAAAGGCCTCCGCAATATCCGGCTCAAGTAGTACCACATTGGTTTCCGCCTTAATTCGGTTCGCATACTTTCCGCGTACGATCTTACCAAAATCCGACCGCTCGTACTCTGGTCGAAGTTCGTCTATTATTTCTGGTTTAACCTTTTTCATAAATTTTACTCTCAGCATTTGTTGCTAGTCGTGCCGATATGATTCGAATTGCATTGCCTCTATCCGTATGCGATACCGTGAGTAAACGTCCTTGGGAAGAAATGCCGAATGTCACAAATCGTTCTTCATCTTCCGAATGATCAGGATCGTGAGCGGTAGCTGAAAATACATCGCGCAATGCACTGGTTGCCTCTTCAAAAGTAACGCCATGTTTACGATGGTTTGATGCAGCTTTTTTAGTATCCCATTCAAAATGCATATAAATAGTTATTATTGCTACATTAGGCGAAACCCATGACTGGTTCTGTCTTGCGTGATAGGCCGATTTTAGCACGACTCTAAGCGCAGCTTAGTAAAAATCAATGTAACAATCAAATTCATGCGCTCCGTTTATGACGGTTTGCCTGTCGGCGAAACCAACTTACGGGTTACTGCGAACGCCTCACCCCAAGGTCCCTTGAGGTATTGTGTCAAACGTAAGGCCTGACCCCGGGCTTTTGCTTGGGAAGAAATGCCGAATGTCACAAATCGTTCTTCATCTTCCGAATGATCAGGATCGTGAGCGGTAGCTGAAAATACATCGCGCAATGCACTGGTTGCCTCTTCAAAAGTAACGCCATGTTTACGATGGTTTGATGCAGCTTTTTTAGTATCCCATTCAAAATGCATATAAATAGTTATTATTGCTACATTAGGCGAAACCCATGACTGGTTCTGTCTTGCGTGATAGGCCGATTTTAGCACGACTCTAAGCGCAGCTTAGTAAAAATCAATGTAACAATCAAATTCATGCGCTCCGTTTATGACGGTTTGCCTGTCGGCGAAACCAACTTACGGGTTACTGCGAACGCCTCACCCCAAGGTCCCTTGAGGTATTGTGTCAAACGTAAGGCCTGACCCCGGGCTTTCTGACCCCGGGCTTTCGTATGACCCCGGGCTTTCGTAAGGCCTGACCCCGGGCTTTCGCGGGCTTTCGTAAGGCCTGACCCCGGGCTTTCCGAGGCCTGACCCCGGGCTTTCCGAAACGTAAGGCCTGACCCCGGGCTTTCCTGACCCCGGGCTTTCCGCCCAGGCATGAATATCTACTTGGTATTTCTTTGAGTAGCTTTTCAACCAACCCGCATAAGCTGCGAAATCTTGCTCGTTGGCAAAGCAGACCTGTCGGTTATTGCCACGTTGGATTACATGCTGAGGAATTCCGATTGGACACGCACGGGTCAGTCTAGCCATTTGTTTTCCCGAAGTCGATAGATATAAACATAAGCAGTATAGTAGAAATTTAAATTTACTCTGACCCCAGTTATTCGACCCCAGTTATTGACCCCAGTTATTGCAGTTATTGCAGTTATTCAGGGTTAGGCATTAATGATACTCAAAGCAGCTTGACCAGAGCGGCAACTATGCCAATGGATAAAGCCATGAGACCGCCTAGTTTGATGATCAGGCGTTGCTCAAGCTGGACAAAACGCGAATCCACCTGGACAAAACGGGCATCTATATCACGGCGCAAAGATTCCATTTCACGGTGCAAATCTTCCTTGGTGACCAACTCCTTGAGATTGACTTCAAGTGCTTCGGCCAGCACCTCGGCCTCGGCCTCAGCTTGTTTGTCAGGAACGCCAGCAGCCTTAAGCCTGTTGGCATATTTTAAAGTATCAAATGTAATCGCTGCCATGATATTACCGCCTGTTTTTAATTTGATATTCAGTTTACCACGCTTGACAGCCAAGACAAACCTGGACTCGGTTTCCCGACATGTGCGAGATAGCGGAACGTAGCGAAAGCTCTGCTGGAGCGTTGGATTAGGCATTTAAGTTTACTCTGACCCCAGTTATTTTGACCCCAGTTATTTGTTTAAGTTTACTTTGACCCCAGTTATTTGAAGCGAATCCCGCCGCTGGCTTCGACTCCGCTCAGCCAACGGCTCCGCTCAGCCAACGACTCCGCTCAGCCAACGGCTCCTCAGTCCCGCTTTAAGTGAGTAGCCCTTAATGGCAAACCTTTCGGTCACGCTTTTAAAATCACGGATATTGTGGGTAATAATATAATCCGCATTGGCGTTAAAGGCTGTTTCTAACCCGTAAGGTGGATTCATGCCAACAATCCACACCAAAGCAAAGCCTTGGTGCTGAACTGGGCATGGCAGCTTACCTATCAGCAAAATCTTCCTCTAGTAATGCTGCTGATTTAGCCCAGTGTTTAGCTATTTAATGAAAAGGGTTAACAATCTGGAGCTGGTTTGCAATTATCCGGTTGTTTTGCATATCTTCTCTGTACAAGATGGTGCAGTCGTTTTCGAGCGCAGTAGCTATGATTAAAGCGTCGTAAAACAAAAGCTATGTTGTTGGCATAGCTGTATGGCTTGGATCTGCGTTGACAGTGAGAAACTGACAACTAGGGTGGTACTTGTGATTTCCAAAATCGCTGCGATGACGGCTTTTTCATTTAGCCGAAGTTTTTTAGGCACACGTTTGAAAATTCGTTGATTACTTGTAAGGAAATAAGCGACTCACCGTCAAAGAGCAGCGCATTCGCTATATCCGCCTTATCGGGTTGTAACTATTCAGAGCGACTTC
Organism: Methylococcaceae bacterium; assembly: GCA_013140465.1. GTDB lineage: Bacteria > Pseudomonadota > Gammaproteobacteria > Methylococcales > Methylomonadaceae > Methylobacter_C. The sequence continues at coordinate 2,239 of JABFST010000353.1, read as the reverse complement.
TAATAAGTCAAATTTACCGTAGGCTGAGCGGAGTCGAAGCCGGTTTGTTCGCTTCGACTCCGCTCAGCGAACGGCTGTTCCGCTCAGCGAACGGCTGTTGTGCCCCGGATGCTGAATAGTTACATCGGGTTCGCTATTCGAATAAGCGTAGATAAGTAAATGGGTGTCCAGAAAGTATTTGCTCATCTGGCATTGGCGTCTTCGCGATTGAATTTGAACGAACGCGTGTCTATAGAGAGTGCAGACACGCGTTTGGCAGTTTGTACAGTGGGATTGGTCGTGTGCTCGTCTATCGAAATTTTAACTTTGAGGTGTTTAGATGCAAAGGCTTCAAATTCTTTGGGAATTTCAATCAATCGGCCTTTGGCATCTGTTTCAAATTCTATTGTATGCATATTTAATCACCTCAATTTTACTGATTATATAAAATAACCCATTCTTTCGATTTGAAATACTCGCTTAAATGTAGCACGTCACCACTACGTCAACAAACATTGTAACCCGTAAGGCGCATCAATATAAGCTGGGTTCGCGCCCGCAATCCACCAAAGCATAGCCCTGGCACAGCATTAGGCGTGGCAGTTTGCTGTGGCAACCCATACAGCACGAAGTCAAACTGCCTTACGCGTGGTACAAGTACCCTCAGTGAAAAATACGCCCAGCCGACACGGCAACGGCTAAAGCCGTTGCACTCCTTGCCTTTGCCCAATACCCGCCCCGTCATGCCCCATCCAACGTTTAACCGCACCCAATTCATCAGCTAGCGTGGGTTAAAACATGATAGCATTCTGCTAGTTGATAGACTGAACACGGTTAGCGTAAAACCGTCTATGCTATCCGCCGCTTTACGCCCTCTCTAAAAAATACATGAGTTTTACACTATGAATGAACACAAACTGTTTAAATTTTTATCGTATGAATACGATGAACTGACCACGACAGTTAAATTACGTTACGGTTTTGATGACGACTTGCGGTTTGAAGAATGCTTTATATTTAACGATGCGCCGCCGCTTGAAGATGCCGAACAAAAACAGGCGTTGGCGCTGTGTATCCGCCAGCTGCATTTGGCGGCTGGGGTCAGTTATTACAAAGCGTATGCCCCTGCCGCGATCCACATCGATAATAATAGCCTTAGCCCTGATGAGGCGCGGTTTTTTGAAAAATTTTATGTAAAAGGTTTGGGCGAGTTTGCTTATAAAAACCAATTGGATTTACAGGATAAAATCCATTTCCCCGTCGGCCAACAAACGCCTGTTGCCGCATCGGACTGGCCTTTGCCGCAGCGCATGGCGATTCCGGTGGGTGGCGGTAAAGATTCGATAGTCACCTTAGAGGCGTTTAAACAAGCCGGAGAAAATGTGGTGCTGTTTTCTTTAGGCCATGCCCTGCCCATTCAAAAAACCATCGCCGTCGCCGGATTGCCCGCCATTTATGTCACCCGGCAAATGTCAACCAACTTATTTGAACTGAATAAGGCGGGGGCGTTGAACGGGCATGTTCCTGTCACGGGCATTTTGTCGTTTGTGTTGGCGGTTGCGGCGGTGCTTTATGGTTTTAATGGGATTGCGATGTCGAATGAGCATTCGGCGAATGTCGGCAATTTGGTGGTCAATGGTCACGATATTAACCATCAGTACAGCAAATCGTTTGAGTTTGAACAAGACTTTGCCCGCCATGTTTCGGCTTATATGCTGAAAAACCTGTATTATTTTTCATTTTTGCGCCCGCTGTCAGAACTTGCGATTGCCAGCCTGTTTGCCAAATTAACCGCCTATCATGGCGTGTTTACCAGTTGTAACCGCGCCTTTAGTATCCGTGAGCAAAATCGCCTTAACGGCTGGTGTTGTGATTGCCCTAAGTGCCGTTTTGTCTTTTTGGCCCTCGCACCGTTTCTGGACAAGGCCAAACTGATAGCCATTTTTGGCAAAAACTTACTCGATGATCCGGCGCAAACCCAAGGTTTTATGGAGTTGCTGGGCTTAGAGGGCTATAAACCGTTTGAATGTGTCGGCGAAATAGAAGAATCATTAGTCGCGTTTTCTGCGATCAAATCCCAACCCGACTGGCACAACGATAGCGTGGTCCAACACTTGGCGGCGGCTGTTGGCCTAAGCCAAACGGACAGCGCCCCTATTGGCGATTTTTTACAGATACAAGACCAAGGCCATGCGCTATCACCGTATTACAGGAGTTTATTAGATGCGTTTTCAAGAACTTGCTAAGCTGCGCGTAGGCG
>JABFST010000345.1 GCA_013140465.1 Methylococcaceae bacterium | reverse complement strand
CAAGTGCCAATCGCAACGGCTTCACCGTGTAGGTAAGTGCCATAACCGCAGCCTGTTTCTATCGCATGCCCAAAGGTATGGCCTAGGTTTAAGGTGGCCCTTACGCCTGTTTCGGTTTCATCTTCGGCAACAATTTCGGCTTTGTTTTGGCAAGACCGCAAAATGGCATAATCTAAGGCGGGTTTGTCCCGCGCCAATAAGGCACCGATGTTTTGTTCTAGCCAGATAAAAAACTCAAGATCGCGTATCAGCCCGTATTTTATGACTTCTGCCAAGCCTGCCGACAATTGCCTATCGTCTAGCGTGTCTAATACGTCGGAATCGGCAAGCACACAGTGCGGTTGGTAAAACGCGCCTATCATGTTTTTGCCTAGAGGATGGTTTACCCCAGTTTTGCCACCGACGGAAGAATCCACTTGGGCCAATAAGGTAGTGGGTATTTGCAAAAAGCGTATGCCGCGCTGGTAACAGGCGGCGGCAAAACCGCCCATATCGCCAATCACCCCGCCGCCTAAGGCGATTAAGGTGGCATTGCGGCTAAATTTGCTGCCCAACAGTTGGTCAAAAATCAGGTTGATCGTGTCTAGGGTCTTATACGCTTCGCCGTCGGGCAAAATCACGGTTTTGACATCATAGCCTTGCAACTGGCTTAACACTTTGTCTAGGTATAAAGGGGCGATAGTGGTGTTGCTGACCACTAACACTTGTTGGGATTTTATGTGTTGGGTATACAGGGCCGCTTGGCCTAATAAGCCCGAACCGATATAAATGGGGTAACTACGCTCACCCAGAGCGACTTCTAATGTGTGCATGGATTAGCGGTTTGCGGATTTATATTCGTCAAGGATGGCGCTAACGACGGCCTTGCTCTGCATGACACCCGTGTCAATGATAAAGTCGGCACACGAGAGGTAGAGATGTTCGCGTTGGGCAAACAGGCTTTGTATGCGCTCTTTGGGGTTTTCGGTTTTAAGCAAAGGGCGTTGGGTGTCGCGGCGCGTGCGTTCTAGGATTCTTTCAACCGAGCATTGCAAATAGACGATAAAGCCATTGTCTTTTAGTAATTGGCGGTTTTCATCGCGCAACACCGCACCACCACCAGTGGCTAAGACGATGCCGTCAAGTTTGGTGAGTTGTTGGAGCATTTTTTGTTCGCGGTCCCTAAAGCCTTCTTCGCCTTCAAACTCAAATATAGTGGGAATATCAACGCCTGTGCTTTCTTCTATGGCCTTATCGCTGTCATAAAAAGGGACTGACAGGGATTTTGCCAACTGCCGACCTATCGTGGTCTTGCCAGCTCCCATAAGCCCTACTAAATAGATGTTCTCTGATCTCGTCATCAAAATACCGTGCGGATTTGAAATGTCCCCGATTGGGGGATGATAATTGTGGCGGCAAACCCAAGCGGTGGGTATCTAAGCCCGATTAGGGCTTAGATTATGCCTGTTTTAACCTTAACTAGAAACCATCAATTGCTGGCGGCATTATCTTTAACAATTTTTGGGGTGACAAAAATCAGCAACTCTTTTTTGTCATCATTGTTGCTCGTCTTTTTAAACAGAAAGCCGATGCCGGGTATGTCCGAAAAGAATGGTACAGAGTTGACCACGCTAGACCGTGTGCCTTCAAAGACACCGCCTAACACGACGGTTTCGCCATCCATCACTTGCACGGTGGTTTCAACTTCCCGTTTGACCAACGGTGGCTGACCATTGACCGTATTTGCAAAGTCAGGTTCATCTTTGGTTATATTTAAAGACATGGAAATGCTGCCGCTAGGGGTAATTTGAGGCAAAACATTGAGTTCTAATAAGGCTTCTTTGAATTGTATGTTAGTGCCAGCGTTAGCACTGGAACTTTGGAAAGGGACTTCAAAACCTTGCTTGATTTTTGCCGAACAACGGTCAGACGTCATTACCCTAGGGTTAGACACCAGCTCACCACGGCCTTGGTCTTGCAATGCGGATAACTCTAGGTTAAGCACATAATCGGCCCCACGCACAAGCGTCATACCCAATGCGCCGTAAGGGTTAGCCAAACTCAGATCAACCAGTTGGTCACTTAAGTTGCCCAATCTTCCATCCTTATTGGGTAAGGCATCGGTATTGCCCTTGGTGCCTCTGCCGCCAAAAGCAAATTCACTGCCACCAATACTCATAGGTTGTTTGGCAACCCCAAACTTAACGCCCAGATTTTTTACAAATGAATTGTTGGCAATCACTATCCTGGACTCAATCATCACTTGCCGAACCGGCACGTCCAGTTTACGGATCAGACTTTTTGCCTCTTCCAGACGTTTGCTGGTTTCCCTGATAATTAAGGTGTTGGTCCTCGCATCGACAATAGCCGTGCCCCGTGGGGACAATATTTTTAAGCTATCGGTCGAGCCACCACTGCCGCCCGCACCAGCAGATGCGCCACCACCGGAGGCACCGCCACTTTGTCCACCTGTGGTCATTGAGCCCAAGGATCCAGAGCTGGCAGTGCCTGATGAGGATTTGGCGCTACAACTACCAAATTGGCCGGTATCTTGACCATTGAGCAAATTACGAAAATTTTCGGCGCGTGCGTAATTGATTTTGATGTACTCAGTCACCAAAGGATCTAGGCGTTCAACCACGGCAGCGGTTTCTTGTTGTTGTTCTTTATAGTCCTTAATTTTGCCGACTGGCGCAATCAGCGTGACCGTGCCAGATTCAAACTTTTCTAAGCCTTTGGTCATCATGATGAAATCCAAGGCTTCATCCCAAGGCACATCATCGAGTTTTAAAGTGATGGTGCCATTGACATCATCACCCGCAACCACGTTTTGTTTGGTAAATTCTGCCAAAATGGCTATAACACTGCGTATTTCAATTTCTTGGAAATTTAATGACAGCCGCTCACCAATATATTTTACGCGGGTTTTGTCTAAGACTTCTTTTTCTTCATTGCTTAAAGGGCGGAATTCAATCGTCAGCAGCCCTTCAGACTGGAACAGCGAGTAGTCATAAAGATCGTTTTGGGTACTGATGATGACGGTGGTTTCTTGGTTTGAGGCGATTGCGTCAATAAAAGACACGGGGGTCGCAAATTCGGACACATCCAAACGCCTAGCCAAGTTATCAGGCAAGCGGGTGTTTAAAAGCTTGACCACGACTTTGCCGCCTTCTTGTTTGGAATTGACTATCGTGTTGGGATTTTGCAAGGACACCAATATACGCCCTTCACCCTTGTCGCCGCGCTTAAAATCAAAACCGCTGACGGCTTGCTCGGGTATTAATGCCGCCACCAGGTTGTTCGCACCCGCATTATCGTTTAAGGCGGCGGGCCGTTT